>CBHFMJ010000201.1:0-4943 GCA_965994715.1 uncultured bacterium
TCCTCCGCGCCGATCAGCCCCGGCGCGTGTTCGAGTGCCCAAGCTGCCCCTGCCCCCCAGCCCGTCGTCCGCACCGAGCCGTTCATCTGTTCGAGGAGCAGGGTCACCGGGCCGTCCGAGGTCCGCGCAGCCCGCCAGACGACCCCTTTCTCGATCCGCATCGTGGGATCGCCCGACCCTCGCCGGATCGGGAACAGGGTCCCGGCGAGGTCGTAGGGCTCGTCGATGGGGATCGAGCGGGTCTCGTGAGCGGTCACGAGGCTCACGAGGGGCTCGGCGAGGTCGGCGTGAGCACCGACGGGCTCGGCGAGAGCCCCACGTCCGAGGCCAGGTGGCGGGCGATCTGGAGGCTCCCGGTCTCCGGGAACTGCGTCACGACGTCCCACGCGACCAGGTCCATGTGTCCCTCCTCGTCGGGCTGGAAGTAGAGCACCTCGGCGGAGAAGGGGACGTCGCCCTCGGCGGTGAAGCCGGTCGGGCCGGCGCCGCCGGTCGTCCCCACGCGGAGGAACACAGTGCCGTCGCGCACCTCGTCGCGCGCTTCGTGGAAATGGCCCGAGAGCACGAGCGGGGCGAGCCCCGCGACCTCCGCCGCCATCCGGTCGTCGTGGACGAGGACGATGTCGGGCGGCTCCGGCAGGGCGGTCACGTCGGCGAGGACCTGGTTGGCTGAGCCGGCGACCAGCTCGACGACGTCCTCGTCGCCGACGGGGGTGCCTCGTTCCTCGTTGAAGTAAGGGTGACCGAGCCCGTAGATCGTGAAGCCGCCGACCTCTTCCGTGCCACCGTCGAGCACGAGCGTCCCGTCCACCCGGTCGAGGGCCTCCTGGAACGCGGCCGAGTCATGGTTCCCGCGGACCCAGACGTACGGGAGCCCGAACGCGGGGATCTCGGAAAGGATGAACTCCTCATCGGGAGCCCCGAACGACGTGGTGTCGCCGGTGTCCATCAGGAGGTCGACGTCGAAGCTGCGGGCGAGCTCCTGCGCGAAGTCGTAGCCGAGCGTGGAGAGATGGATGTCGGAGATGTGCAGGACGCGGATCTCGTCCCCCCGCCCGAGGGGGTTGGACTCGATGGCGGCGTAGGCCCGCGCGGCGCCGGCCACCACGCGGCGAAGCTCCTCGCGGAAGTACCCCACGCGTTCGATCGCGCCCTCGACGGGACCGAACAACTGCGGCACGAGCCGGAGGGACCCCGTGTAGCTCGGCGCCTGGAAGGCGGCCGCGTCGAAGCCGATCGCGGTGAAGCCGACGGACAGCACGACAGCGAGGAGTCCCGCCAGCGTCGCGCGGAGCACCAGGAGCCATCGGTTCCGGAATGCGAGCAGGCCGAGCGCGGCGGCGCCGGCGACGCCGACGAGGATCACCCATCCGACGAACCGCCCCGCGGCGTCGAGGGTGTTCCGCTCCACCTCGGCGGCGACCGAGTCGATCCCACGCCGGAGTCCTTCCTGGAGCTGCTCGACGTCGACCTCCCGGAGCGACGCACGCAGATGGAGCGGCGCGCCGTGGGTGTCGGCGCGGACCCGGCCGAGCGGCGGGAGCGAGATGTCCGTGACGCTCCGGCCGAAATCCGCCTCGACCTGGATCTGGAACGGACCAGCATCGACGGTGGTCTTCGCGAAGGCCTGGAGGGCGAGAGCGGCGCCCGCGACGCCCACCAGGAGGGGCCCGACGACCGCCGCCCACCAGGCCCATCGAGGCGAGCGTGCCATGGCGGGCACGGTAACAGCGGTCCCGCGACGTTAGTGCACGGACGGTGCGAGTTCGGTGTCGGCGAGCTCCCGCGCCACCTCGATGAACGACTCCAAGGAGGACGATGTCTGAGAGGCGGACCAGGCGACTCCGTAGCCGATGGTCGGCGTGTCTTCGTCCAAGGGGCGGAGGACGACACCGTGTCGCTCCGCGCCGGGATGCGGCACCGTGACCCCGATCCCCCTGCCGGCTGCGATGAGCTCGAGGCGGCGAGCCTCCTCGAGCAGCGGGACCTCCACTCTCTTGGGATGCGGGATCTCGCCGAAGAGGGCCCTGTGGATGTAGTCGGACAACTCGGGGTTGATGTTCCGAGGCGCTTCGATGAACGGCTCCTCCAACAGCTCGGATCGCGGGACGCGCTCGAGCTTCGCGAGCCGGTGTCCTACGGGGACGGCCGCCACGAGCTCGAACGCGCCGAGCTGCTGGTATCGAAGCGGCGGATCGACGGATCTGAACGGCGAGAAGACGATCGCGACGTCGAGAGTGAACGTGCTGACCCCTTCGATGAGCTCGGAGGTCAGTCGAGGGTGGAGCTTGACCTCCACATCCGGGAATCGATCCTCGAAGGTCTGCAGGAGTCGCTCCGCCTTCTGCGGCATCCCGATGACCGTGGTTCCCACCTTCAGGAGCCCGCGTCTCCCACGCTCCGCGAGAGCCACGCTCGCGACGGCTCGATCCGCGAGTTCGACCGTCAGTCGGGCCTGGTCCAGGAACGCCCGACCCGCCTCTGTGAGCTGCACGCCCCTCCGCCGGTCGCGGGTGAGAAGCTTGGTGTCGAGGGACCGCTCCATCTTCCCGATCTGTTGGGAAAGACCTGATTGCGCGATGCGGAGCCGTTCGGCCGCCTTCCCGAAGTGGAGCTCCTCGGCGACCGCGATGAAGTACCGGAACTGGCGGAGCTCGATGTTCGCCATCGGTCCCCCGTCCTCCTCGACCGATGGCCCCGATCCTCCCTCCGAGCCGAAGGTATTGTCAACTGACCGTGTCATATGACAGAGTCACATGGTCCTCGAGCAGCTCGACCGCCAAGGGTGGGCATGATGGCAACCTCACGGATCGCTGAGTCCCTGCGGGCCGCTCGGATCCGACTCGGTTGGAGTCGCGAAGCGCTCGCGTACCACTCCGGCGTGAGCTGGTCGGCGATCGCGCAGATCGAGTCCGGGCGGCGCAAGGACGTCCGGCTCGGCACCCTCTCGGCCCTCGCGGAAGCCCTCGGTGTGAGCGTCGACTACCTGATCGGGAACTCGGAGGCGATCGGGCCACCGCTCTTCGAGCACCTCTTCCTTCCCTACGCATCCGAGGAGGATCTGCTCTCGACCGCGGTGCCGTTCCTCGTCGAAGGGATCGACCACTCCGACGCCCTCATGACCGTGATGCCCAAGGGGCGGAACGCGCTGATCCGCGACAACCTGGACGGCGCCTCTTCGCAGGTCGAGTTCGTCGACGCAGCGGATTGGTACACGTCGCCGGGTGCCGCACTGGATCGGTATCGCGTCCTGCTGAGGGAGCGTCTGGACGCCGGCGCCGTGTGGATCCGGATCGTCGGCGAGCTGCCCCTCGTGGGTCGCACCCGGGCGGAGATCGCGGCCTGGACCCGCTACGAGTCGATCGTCAACCTCTCGTTCGCGTCGGCGCCGGCCACGATCATGTGCACCTACGACACGGAGGCGTTGCCCAGGGGCGTCGTCGCCGACGCCCACCGGGCACACCCCTCGATCGCGGACGGGAGCCTCGGAACCGCGAATCCCTCGTACCGAGACGCCGAGGACCTGCTGCTCCGTCCGGCCTCCGCGCGTTAGGCCGCGTCCGCGGCCCGACGGATCTCCGCGATGTCGATCTTCTGCATCTGGAGCATGGCCTGCGTCGCTCGTTGTGCTCGCCCGGGGTCGGGGTCGCCGAGGAGGTCGTAGAGCTCCGTGGGGATGATCTGCCAAGACAGGCCGTACCGGTCCTTCAGCCAGCCACACATGCTCTCCTCGCCTCCGTCGGTGAGCGCGGACCAGAGCTCGTCCACCTCTCCCTGCGACGCGCAGCTCACGACGAAGGAGATCGCGTCCGTGAACGAGTGATCCGGACCCCCGTTCAGGGCCGTGAACTCCTGCCCCTCGACCTCGAACGAGACGGTCATGGCGGTCCCTGGCGCGGGCGATCCCTCCGGGTAGCGAGCGACGCTGTGGATCTTCGTCCCGCCGGTGGCTCCGCTCCAGTCGGAGAACACCTTCACGTAGAACTCGGCGGCCTCCTCGGCCTTGTCGTCGTACCACAGGAACGGAGTGATCTTCGACATCTCGCGTCTCCTCCTCTTCGGCCCCTCGCTGGGGCGTTCATCATCGGGTCGGAGCGGTCTCGCCGTTCTCGACATCACCCGGAGGGAAACCGTACGTCCCGGTTTGCTCGACCGACCAGGAGGGAATCCTCCTCTCGGTTCCGAGGGCCATGCTTCGGAGCCGAAGGTGAACGGAGCCGGCCCCTGGGGAAGCGGGCCGGCTCGTTCGCGCCGGGGACGATCGGCGCTCCTACACGTCGTAGTAGAGATGAAATTCGTGCGGGTGCGGCCGGAGCCGGATCGCGTCGACCTCGTGGGCGCGCTTGTACTCGATCCAGGTGTCGATCACGTCCTGGGTGAAGACGCCGCCTTCGAGCAGCCACTGGTGGTCGCCCTCGAGCGTGTCGAGCACCTCCTCGAGGGAACCGGGCACCTGCTTCACCGATGCCTTCTCCTCCGGGGGGAGGTCGTAGAGGTCCTTGTCCATCGGCTCCGGCGGCTCGATCTTGTTCTTGATCCCGTCGATCCCCGCCATCAGCATCGCGCTGAACGCGAGGTACGGGTTGCAGGCCGCATCCGGCGTGCGGAACTCCAGGCGCTTCGTGGCCGGCTGCCGCGAGAAGACGGGGATCCGGACGCACGCGCTGCGGTTCCGCTGCGAGTAGACGAGGTTGATGGGCGCCTCGTACCCGGGCACGAGCCGGCGGTACGAGTTCGTCGTGGGGTTCGTGAAGGCCAGGAGGGCCGGGGCGTGCTGGAGCAGCCCGCCGATGTACCACCGGGCCATGTCCGAGATCCCCGCATAGCCGACCTCGTCCCAGAACAGGTTCTCGTCGTCCTTCCACAGGCTCTGGTGGGTGTGCATCCCGGAGCCGTTGTCCTGGAAGATCGGCTTCGGCATGAACGTGACGGTCTTGCCGGCC
>CBHFMJ010000202.1:0-4922 GCA_965994715.1 uncultured bacterium
CTTGTCGGTCCCCGTGTCGAGGAGCTCCTTCAACGTTCGGTCGAAGACCTCCTGATCGAGGGAGACCTCGGCATGCGCTGCGGGCGCGGGAGCCGGAGCGGAGGCTTCGGCGGCGGGCGTCTCCCTCGCCTCGGTCGCGGCGTCCGGCTCGAACGGAGCGGCCTCGCTCGCGGGTTCCGCCTGTGGGGCCTCGGTGGAGGGTGCCTCGGCCCCGGGGCCCGCCTGCGCGGGAGTGGCGGGTGCTGCGGGAGCCGGAGCGGCCGGTGCCGGAGCCGCGGCGGCGGGGGCCGCGGCTGCCGCCGGCGCGGCGGCGACGCCGGCCGGTTGCGGCAGAGGCGGCGGCGCGACGACGACGGGCACGGCGGCCTTGATGTCCACGGTCCGGCGCGGGAGCTCCTGGCCCGGTCGGACGCGGTCGGCGCGCACCACCTTCAGGGTCGATTCATCGGTGGAGAACCGCGGCGCGAAGCGGATGTACCCGGCCACCAGCAGGAGGATCACGATCAGCCCGATGATGCCGAGCAGGATCGCCATCCCGTGTACCCAGCCGCCCGTGTTGAGCTCGGGGCTGATGGAGGGGTCGATCGGCGTCTGGGCGAACGCGACGCCTGCCGAAAGGACGAGGAGGACGGGAGCAAGCACGATCGCTCGGAAGGCCCTCATCCGCCGCGATTCTCCCAACCTGCTCGCTCCTTTCGCAACTCCTCGGTGTGGACTCCGTGGTCTCAGGGAGCCGGAGATGGGATTCGAACCCATGACCTACCACTTACGAGGCGGTTGCTCTACCACTGAGCTACTCCGGCGGACGAGGCAGGATACCAACGGCCCTGATCGGGACGGGTGCGGGTGCTGCCATCACCTCGTGTCGACAGGGCTCCCCCGTTGGCTGCGAGCCCGGGAGGCGCCATGATGCGACCCGATGGCGATCACCGAGACCGACCCCATCGGCCCCGTTCACCGCGTGATGGTGGGCACGGACCGCTCCGAGACGGCGACCAGGGCCGTGGCGTGGGCCGCGTCGTTCGCCGAACGGTTCGGCGCCGAGCTCCACGTCGGCCAGGTGATCGTCCCGGAGCACGCCGCCGACACGGAGCACGGCGCCGCCGAGGCGACCCGGGCCCGCAGCGCGGCCGACGAGCTGCAGGTCTACACCACGCAGCTCGCCGGTGAACGCGGACACGCCCACGTCGTGATCGACGACGATCCCGCGATGGCGATCGTGCGCTCCTCCGAGGACCACGCGGTGGACGTCCTGATCGTCGGCAACGCCGGCATGGCCGGGCGGAAGGAGTTCCTCCTCGGCAACGTGCCCAACCGGATCAGCCACAACGCCCGGTGCACGGTGATCATCGTGAACACGACGAACGGTCGAACGACGGCGATCCGAGGCAAGGGCACGGCCGCTGCGATCCGCTCCTCCTCCGTCGAGCCCGTGATCCATCCGCACCTGGTGGCGCGAGGGACCAAGATCGGCGTCGTCTTCGCCAAGCACGGCCTGCGAGAGCTGTTCGGTCGTCCCGACGAGGAGGGGGCGGTGGGCCGCCGGCGCCAGGCGAAGCGGCTCCGGGCCGCGCTCGAGGATCTCGGTCCCACGTTCTGCAAGCTCGGGCAGATCCTCTCGACCCGGCCGGACCTCCTTCCCCCCGAGTTCATCGAGGAACTCGCGACCCTGCAGGACAACGTGCCGCCCCTGTCGGAGGCACAGGTCGTCGCCATGATGGAGCAGGAGCTCGGGGTGCCCTGGGAGGACGTGTTCGAGACCGTGGAACCCCAGCCGCTCGCCGCCGGGACGATCGCGCAGGTCCACCGCGCCTCGCTCGCCACGGGACAGAAGGTCGTGATCAAGATCCAGCGTCCCGACGCTCGGGAGCTGATCGAACAGGACCTGGCGCTGCTCGAGGTCTTCGCAGAGAAGGCCGCGAAGCGCCCGAGCCTGAAGCTCGTGATCGATATGGAGGCCGTCTTCCAGCACCTGTCGGACTCGCTCCAGCGAGAGCTCGACTTCCGTCAGGAGGCGTCGAACATGGAGCGGATCGGCGAGGTGCTCGGGTCGTTCCCGCGCCTCGCGGTGCCCGATGTCCACCACGACCTGTCGACGTCCCGCCTCCTCGTGATGCACGACGTGGGTGGCGGGCCCATCGACACGGCGCCGGAGGGTGCGCCGCGGCGCGAGGCCGCCCGTCAGCTGCTCGAGTCCTTCTACAAGCAGATCATGGTCGACGGCTTCTTCCACGCCGACCCGCACCCCGGGAACCTGATGTGGCAGCCGGAGGAGGAACGTCTCTACTTCCTCGACCTCGGGATGGTCGGCGAGGTGGGAGCGGAGATGCGCGAGCAGCTGCTGCTGCTGCTGATGGCGTTCTCCCAGGACGACGTGGGGTTCCTCACCGACGTCACGCTGATGCTCGCGAACGCGATCGAGCGGAGCGACCTCGACGTGGATCGGTTCCAGACGGAGATCGGCTCGATCATGGCCCGCCACCGGACCTCGTCGCTGAAGGACATCCAGCTCGGCCCGATCCTCCAGGAGATGACCGAGATCTCGGTCCGCCACGGCGTGCCGTTGCCGGCGTCGCTCGCGCTCACGGGGAAGGCGCTGGCGCAGATGCAGCTGGCCACGGCGCAGCTCGATCCGGACCTCGATCCGTTCGAGGTCGCGGGGAAGTTCCTGATGCGGAGCCTGCTCAAGGGGATGGCGGGAACGCTCGACCCGAAAGCCGTCTTCTACCAGTCGCAGAAGTTCAAGGTGCGAGCGATGCGCGTCGTGGAGGCGATCGAGCGGATGATCGGCGCCCGCCCCGGCCAGAAGATGGAGATCAACTTCCGGGCCGGGCCGCTCGAGGCCACGGTGCGCCGGGCCGGGCGTCACCTCGCGCTCGGTCTGACCGCGGGCGCGGCGGTCCTCGCGAGCGGGCTGACGGCGATCTCGGCACGGGTCCCCGGCTGGGTCCCGATCACGTTCGGCATCGTCGGTGCACTGCTCACGGCGGGCATGCTCCTGGACCTGTTCCGGAGCCGCAGCCGCTAGGTTCCGGTGTCGATCCGCTCCTGCACCTCGCGGAGCCGCTCCACGACGCCGTGCAGGATCGCCACCGCGACGCTCGGGTTCTGGATCAGGAACGGCTCGAAGTAGATCGTCTCGATCACGAGCGCCTCGACCGGCTCCGCGGCCGTGACGCTCGCCGACCGGCGCGTGTGGCCGAGCAACGCCATCTCACCGAAGAAGTCGCCGGGCGCGAGGTCGTGGACGGCACCACCCACCTCCACGCGAGCGGAGCCGGACAGGAGCACGAAGAGCCCGCCGCGATCCGAGTCCCGCTCGACGAGCGCCTCACCGGCGGCGAAGCTCCGGCGCTGCCCGATCTTCGCGACCCGCCCCAGGTCGTCGTCGGTGAGCTCCTCGAAGAAGCGGACCCTACGGAGCGCCTCGACATCCGTCGTCATCTCGTCTCCCCAGATCTCCCGGCCGTCGCTCTCCGTGCCCGTTGCCTCTCGCGCGCTCATCCTAGCGAGGCGAGCTCCACGGCCTCGTCCCGCAGTCTCCGAGCGTCGGCGCGACCGCCGGCCCGGATCAGCTCCATCGAATCGCGGACGTCGGAGGGGCGGTCGACCGAGACGACCGCCCGGACCCTGCCTGCCGTCAGGTAGAAGGCGGCGAAGCTCCTCGACTCCATGCTTCCGCGGATCACCAGATCGTCCCATCCCTCGTGGTATCCGGCGTACTGGATCGTGTGCTCGTACTGGTCGGACCAGAACCAGTGCACCTCGTCATAGGACGTCGTTCGCCCCAGCATGTTCAGGGCGGCGGCGCGGCCCTGCCGGCGTGCGTTGTCCCAGTGCTCCGTGCGGATCCGCTCCCCGAAGACGGGATGGAAGTGCCGCGTGACGTCGCCCGCGGCGAACACGCCGTTCACGTTCGACCGGCAGTGCTCGTCAACGAGCACCCCGTCGTCCACGTCGACCCCGGATCCGTCGAGGAAGTCCGTGACCGGTTCGACGCCGAGACCGAGCACGACGAAGTCGCAGTCGAGCCGCAGGCCGTTCGCGGTGGTGACGGCACGCACCCGCCCGTTGCCCTCGAAGCCCGTCACCTGGTCGTCGAACGTCATCTCGACGCCGTGATCACGATGGATCCCCTCGAGCACGCGGCCGACCTCCTCGCCGAGGACCCGATCGAGGGGCGCCTTCCCGCCGGCGACGACGTGCACCTCCAGCCCGCGCTGTCGCAGCGACGCAGCCACCTCGGATCCGATGAAACCCATCCCGGCCATCACCACGCGGCGTCCGGGCACCATCTCCGCCCGGATCCTCGCCGCGTCGCCGAGGGTGCGGAGGTCCAGCACGCCGGGCAGGTCGATCCCCGGGATCGGGAAGCGCCGGTTGCGCGATCCCGTCGCGATCAGGAGCGAGTCGAACCCGATCGGGTCCCCGCCGGCGATCTCGATCGTCCGCGTGGCCGCGTCCACGCCGAGCACCGTCGTGCCGAAGCGCGTCTCGATCCGATTGTCCGCGTAGAAGGCCTCCGGCCGGACCATCGCCTGCTGGATCGTGGACTCCCCTCGCAGGAAGGTTTTCGATAACGGCGGCCGCTCGTACGGGAAGGCCGGCTCCGAGCCGATCAGGACGAGGTCGCCGTCGAACCCCTCGTCGCGGAGCGTCGCGGCCGCGGTGGCGCCCGCCAGGCTGGCCCCGACGATCACGAACCGGCGGCTCCCCTCCGCGGGCGCCGAGCCACGATCGGGTGACGGGAGCGGCTCGCCCTCGGACGGGGCGGGACCGGCGTCGGCGGCCGGCGCCGACCCGCCGATCCGTTCGAGCGGCTCCGACGCGGGCCCGTGCACGACGGATCCGTCGGCTGCGAATCGCGACCCGTGACACGGGCAGTCCCAGGTCTTCGCGCTGTCGTTCCAATCGACCGTGCA
>CBHFMJ010000203.1:0-4872 GCA_965994715.1 uncultured bacterium
GTTCGGCAGCTGGCGGAGCCGCCTCCCGAGGTTTTCGTCGAGCGGCTCCGGGAGCGAGGCGTCGAGCCGCTGTCCGTAGGCCAGGTGATCGTCGCAACGTGGGAGCCACATCAGGAGGCCGTCCTCGAGGCGATCCACGACCTCGGGCTGGAACTCCAGGTGATCTTCAACAAGGGCGCCGTGATGGTGCTGCCACCGCTCGTGAACAAGGCGAGCGGTCTCCGCGCCGCGCTCACCGATCTCAGCCTGTCGCCGCACAACGTCGTCGGCGTTGGCGACGCCGAGAACGACCACGCGTTCCTCGATCTCTGTGAGCTTTCTGTCGCGGTCGAGAACGCGCTGCCTTCCGTCAAGGAGCGTTCGGACCACGTGACCGAGGCCGATCACGGCGAGGGCGTGGTCCAGCTGGTGGATACCCTGCTCGACGACGACCTCGAGAACCTCGACGAGCGGGTTCGGCGACACGACCTGGCGATCGGCACACGGGACGACGACGAGCCGGTGACGGTCCGTCCCTACCGCACGAACGTCCTGATCACCGGCCCGTCGGGCAGCGGCAAGTCGACCCTCACGACGGCGCTCCTCGAGCAGCTCAAGGAGCACGGGTATCAGTTCCTCCTCGTGGATCCCGAAGGCGACTACGACGCCCTCGAGGACGTCGTCGTCCTCGGGTCCCCCGATCGTGTGCCGACGGTGGAGGAGGTCCTCGATGTGCTCGCGGAACCGGGATCCAGCCTCGCCGCGAACCTCCTCGGCGTGCCACTCGGCGATCGTCCTGCGTACCTGGAGAGCCTCCTCCCCCGACTCCAGGAGCTCCGCGCCAAGACTGGACGGCCCCACTGGATGGTGGTCGATGAGGCGCACCATCTGCTCCCGTCCGGGTTGCAGACCGCCGGAACGAGCATGCCGACCGATGTCAGCTCGATGATGCTCGTCACGGTGCACGCGGACGCGATGACTCCGGAGGCGCTGCGGCCTGTCAATGTGGTGATCGTGCCGGCGAAGGGTGCCCGCGAGTCGCTCGATGTGTTCGCGGAAACCGTGGAGATGGACAGCCCGGAGACCGAAGATCTCGACCCGGGCAAGGACGAGGCGGTGGCCTGGTTCGTGCCGGACGAGCCCTTGGTGTTCCGACCGCTCGAGCCGACCCAGGACCTCAAGCGCCACCGGAGGAAGTACGCCGAGGGAGATCTCGAGGAGGACACGTTCGTCTTCCGTGGTCCCGAGGGAAGACTCAGCCTTCGGGCCCAGAACCTCCAACTCTTCTCGCAGATCGCCGAGGGCGTCGACGACGAGACGTGGGTCTGGCATCTCGAGCGCGGGGACTACGAGCGGTGGTTCCGGGAGGCCATCGGCGACGACACGCTTGCCGATCTGGCGAAGGAGTCGGCCGATGCAGAGACGCCGGATGAGAGCCGTAACCTGATCCTCGAGGCGATCGAGGAGCGGTACACGCTTCCTGCGGAGTCCACGGGCAAGCGGCCCTGAACCCGCTGGTAGACTCCCCCGCTCATGGCCAACATCAAGTCGCAGGTCAAGCGGAACAAGCAGAACGAGAAGCGCGCCGAGCGCAACAAGGCCGTCCGCACCGCCCTCAAGACGTCGACGAAGAAGATCCGCACGGCCGTCGACACAGGCGATGCCGAGGAGGCCCAGGCCCGGCAACGGGAGACCGCGCGGTCCCTCGACAAGGCCGTGGCGAAGGGCATCGTCCACAAGCGCACCGCCGCCCGGCGCAAGAGCCGCCTCGCGAAGGCCGTCAGCTCCGTCGGCGCCGAGTAGTTCCTCCCGGCAGTCGCCCCGTCCCTACACTGTCGGTCGATGGCTGGGTATCCCCTCGACCGCTCGATCGAGTCGTACTACGAGCGCCGCTCGGCCGAGTACGACGACTGGTACCTGGGATCCGGGCTCTTCGCGGAACGAGATCGCCCCGGGTGGAACGAGGACGTCCGCGCGGTGATCGAGGCCGTGTCGTCCTTGTCGGCGGCCCGCACGGTTGACGTGGCGTGCGGGACGGGCTTCCTCACGCAGCATCTCCGCGGCCGGGTTGTGGGGGTCGATGCGAGCGCCGGGATGCTGTCGGCGTCGCGCGCCAGACATGCACATCCGCTCGTTCGTGCCGACGGGTTCGGGCTGCCGTTCGGAGATGCCTCCTTCGATCGCGTCTTCACGGGTCACTTCTACGGGCACCTCGTCCCGGAGCAACGTGGGCGGTTCCTGGTCGAGAGCCGGCGGGTGGCGCCGGAGCTCGTCGTCGTCGACGCGAAGATCCATCCCGACGTTCGGACCGAGCAGATGCAGGAGCGCGTCCTGAACGACGGGTCGTCGCATCGCGTGTTCAAGCGGTACTTCACGGCCGGACAGCTCGCCGACGAGCTCGGTGGAGGCCAGGTGCTGTTCGATGGGCGCTGGTTCGTGGTGGTGGCGTCGCCCTAGCCGGCGATCGCGGTGACGAGCGTGGGCATCACGACGTCGCCGGTGGAGCCGGACTTCAGCGCGCGGTCGGCCTCGGTGACGCGGTCGTGTAACTCCACGAGCTGCTCCATCGAGAAGTTCCTCGCCTGCTGCTGGTAGCGGCGCGCCTGCCAGTCGAAACGAAGCCCGGCCTCCCTCGCCACCTGCGCCGGCGGCATGCGGTCCGGGAGCGATCGCACCTTGAGGAGGTCGCGCAGGCGCGCGGCGATCCCGCCGAGGACCATGATCGCCTCGTCGCCACCCTCCTCGATCGACCGAAGGGAGCGGATCGCGCCGGGGAGGTCCTTCCCGAACGCCCGGTCGCAGAGGTCCCACGTCTTCTGCTCGCCGAGCCCGCGGAATTGCCCCGCGATCTCCCGCGGGCCGACGCGCTGCCCGGGGAACGCGTCCTGGAGCTGGCCGAGCGCCGCCGCGAGCTGACCGGGCTCGGGCCCGAGCGTCTCGACGAGCGCGCGGGCCCCCGGGATCGCGAGGTCGAGGCCGTGCTCCTTGGCCCGGCCGACGATCCACGGCTCGAGGTCCCTGCGGGCGATGTCCACCTTCCGGATCTCGCCGAGCGGTTCCACCAGCTTCTGGAGGGCCGCCGGGACCTTCCCGCGATCGGCGACGACGCACGCGAGAACGAGCGTGGCGTCCGGATCCGGCTCGGTGAGGTAACGCCCGATCTCGTCGAGGGTCTCCTTCCGGAGCGATCGGGCGTCGTTCACGAGGAGCGCCCGCGGTTCGCCGAAGAGCGACGGCGTCGCAAGACCCTGGAGCTCACCGCCCTGCCACTCGGCGGCGTCGACCTCCGTCGCCTTGGTGTCGCCGAGGAGCGCGAGCGCCGCCTCGCGAACCAGGAAGTCGTCCTCTCCCCACAAGAGCGTCACGGGAGGCGCCTTCATCCCCATCGCTCGAACTCTACCGTCGGGTTCGGACCTGCGAAGACGACCGTGATCGTGCCCTGCCGATCCGTGCGCCAGACCTGCGCCCCGGATGCGGCGAGCGCATCGAGGGTGAAGGCGGTGGGGTGACCGTAGTCGTTCTCCCCCACCGACACGACGGCGGCGTCTGCCTGGACGGCATCGAAGAACTCCGGGATCGAGGTCGCGGCACCGTGATGGGGAACCTTGAGGATGTCGGCGTGGAGATCGACCCCGGACTCCAGCAGCCACTCCTGCGCCGGCTCCTCGGGCTCGCTCGCGATCAACACGATGTCGCCCTCGTACACGGCGCGGATCACGATCGCATCGTTGTTGGCATCGGACTCGGTGCCGCTCCAGCACCGGTCGGGTGACAGGACGTCGAGGCGGAGCGACCCGAGCCAGAACGTGTCGCCGGCTCGAGGGTTCTGCACCTCGACCCCCTCGTCGGCGATCGCGCGATCCAGGTCGGCCTGGAGGGGCGACGGCTCCCCTTCGCATCCGGGTTGAAGGAGGAGCCCCACGGGGAGCCGCGCGAGGACCGACGGCAGACCGACGATGTGATCGGCGTGCGGGTGGCTCGCCACCACGATGTCGAGGCGCTTGATCGCGAGCGCGGAGAGCTCCGTCGCGACCTGATCGCGTTCCGGACCGCCGTCGACGAGCACCGTGGCCCCTTCCGGCGTGGTGAGGAGAGCGGCATCTCCCTGTCCCACGTCGAAGAAACGGATCGTGAGCCCCTCGGGCGGGCCGGTGCCGAGCGCGGCCGCCCAGACGAGGAAGGGCATCGAGGCGATGGCGGCCGCGATCAGCGTTCGCGAAGGCTTCCATCCGGTGCGGACCCACACGACGATCGCGGTGACGACGGCCGTCCCGCCGATGAGGACGAGCGGTCCGCCCTCGGACGTCAGGTAGCCGACCGGTGCCTTCCCGAGGTGATCGGCGACGAGCTCGAGCCATCGCATCGGCAGGAGCGCGATCGCGCCCACGAGCCGTCCCAAGGGGAACCAGATCAGACCGGTCCCTGCCGCGATCGCGCCGAGCAGGAGTGAAGGAGCCACGAGCGGGAACGCCGCGAGGTTCGCGGGCAACGTCGCCAGCGGCACCTCGTGGAAGCGGTACAGCAGGACCGGGGTCACGCCGAGCTGCGCGGAGACCGTCGCCCCGGCCGCGGCGGCGATCGGTCCGGGCGCGAATCGTCCGAAGCGCTCGGCGAGTGGCGAGGCGAGAGCCACCATCCCGGCGGTGGCGGTGATGCTCAGCTGGAAGCCCACGGACCGAACCAGCCAGGGATCGAGGACGAGCAGGCCGAGCACGGCGGCCGAGAGGATCGACGCGGTGGTGCGCGGTCTGCCCGCGAGCATCCCGACGAGTGCGAGACAGGCCATCACCCCCGCACGGAGCACCGACGGCTCCGCACCGGTCAGGATCGTGAAGAACGCCACGGCGCCGAAGCCCACGGCGAACTTCGGCCATCGCGGGAGCCGCAGCAGCG
>CBHFMJ010000204.1:0-4857 GCA_965994715.1 uncultured bacterium
AGGGGATGGACTTCGTGCTCGATCAGGTGTTCAAGATGACGGAACGCCGGTTCAGGGTGGCGCGCCGTCTCGTGAGGGAGAAGCCGTGGGACTTCTTCATGCTGGTCGAGATGGGGATGGACCGGCTGCACCACGTCTTCTGGCACTACTTCGACCCGAAGCACCCGCTGTACAAGCCCGGGAACCCCTTCGAGGACGCGTTCCAGCGCTACTACCGGGCCCTCGACGACGAGGTCGGCACGTTGTTGGAACTCCTGCCGGAGGACGTGATCACGATCGTGATGAGCGACCACGGGGCGCGGCCGATGATGGGAGGTGTCTGCTTCAACGACTGGCTGATCGAGCAGGGCTACCTCGTGTTGAAGGAGCCGGTCAGCGGCGTGACACCGGTCGCGCGGACCGCGATCGATTGGGGACGCACGACGGCGTGGGGTGACGGCGGCTACTACGGCCGGTTGTTCCTGAACGTGGCCGGGCGGGAGCCGCAGGGCTCGATCCAGCCGGCCGAGTACGAGACCGTGCGGAACGAGCTCGTGACGAAGCTCGAGGCGATGCCGGGGCCCGACGGAGCGTTGCTCGGCACCAAGGTGCACAAGCCGCAGGACGTCTACCCGGAGGTCAAGGGAGTGGCGCCCGATCTCTTGGTGTATTTCGGGGATCTGGAGTGGCGTTCCGTGGGCTCGGTGGGGAACCCGAGCATCTACACGTTCGAGAACGACATCGGACCGGACGGCGCGAACCACGACCGGACGGGGGTGTTCGCGATGAAGGGAGCGCCCGGGCAGCCCAGCGGAAAGGTGGACGGGCTCTCCCTCGTCGACGTGGGCCCAACCATCCTGTCGCTCTACGGGATCGAGTCCCACGGAGCCGCCTCGAGGAGCTTCCTGTGACGGCGACGGAGCGGAACGGATTCACCGTCTGGTTCACGGGGCTCTCCGGCTCCGGGAAGTCGACGATCGCCGAGATGCTCTTCCACGAGTTCCAGGCGCGGGGGTTGAAGACCGAGATCCTCGACGGCGACGTCGTCCGCCAGAACCTCTCGAAGGGCCTCGGCTTCTCCAAGGAGGATCGCGACACGAACATCCTGCGCATCGGGTTCGTCGCGGACCTCCTCACGCGGAACGGGGTCGCCACGATCTGCTGCCCGATCTCGCCCTACAAGGCGGCTCGAGATGCCGTGCGCGCCCAGATCGGCGAGGCGTTCGTCGAGGTCTACGTGCACGCGACCGTGGACGAGATCGCCGCGAATCGGGATCCCAAGGGCCTGTACAAGAAGGCGCTCGCAGGGGAGATCACCGGCTTCACGGGCGTGGACGACCCCTACGAGGCGCCCGAGAGTCCGGAGCTGGTCGTGGATACGCTCGTCGAGACCCCGGAGCAGTCCCTGCAGAAGGTGATGGACAGGCTGGCGGAGCTGGGGCACATCGAGGACGCCAGGCTTCAGGTGGAAGGGGACCGCGTGCACTCCGGGATGACCGATCTGCGGATCACCGAGTCCGGACACGTCGCCGAGGAACACTGAGTCACGGGCGACGGCTAGAGTCCCCGTCCATGGATACCCCTCGCTCGCCGGATCCCGTCTCCGAACCGAAGGCCTATCAGGACCACCTGCTCTCGCTCCTCGGTGCGGATGACCCGGCGGCCGCGCAGGCGGAGGCCGCGGCGCGATGGCGCTCGCTGGTCGCGGAGGCGGCGGATCGGCGGGACGTGCGTCCGGAGCCCTCGGAGTGGTCGGTGGTCGAATGCCTCGGGCACGCGGTCGACGCGGAGGTCGTCTCCGCGGCGCGCTACCGATGGGTGCTCTCGCACGATGAGCCACCCCTGATCGGCTACGACCAGGACCAGTGGGTGGATTCCCTCCATGCGGATCGACACGACGATCCCGAGGAGCTCCTGCGGCTCTTCGAGCCGCTCCGCGCGGCCAACCTGGCGCTGTGGACGCGTTCCTCCGAGGACGATCGGGCCCGGGTGGGGGTTCATGCGGAGCGCGGCCGGGAGAGCTTCGACCTGCTGTTCCGGATGATCGCCGGACACGACCGCTTCCACCTGGCGCAGGCTCGACGTGCGCTCGACGCCGTCACCCGGGCCTGAGCGGTTGCGTCAGGGTCGGCTGGTACGCTGACCCCATGCAGCGATCTGACGCCCATCCGGGTTCCCGGATGGGCGTCTCGCGTTCCGTACGGCATCGGCGGGGGTGATCGGGGTGGAGTACGAGATCGGGATCGGGAAGACGGCCCGGCGGGCCTACGGCTTCGACGAGGTGGCGATCGTCCCCTCACGGAGGACCCGCGACCCGGACGACGTGGACATCGGCTGGGAGGTCGATGCCTACCGTTTCGCGCTTCCGATGATGGCGTCCGCGATGGATGCCGGGGTGTCTCCGGAGACCGCCGTCCTGATCGGGCAGCTCGGTGGCCTGGCCTGTCTCAACCTGGAGGGCGTCTGGACCCGGTACGAGGATCCCGTGCCGATCTACGAGGAGATCGCCGAGCTCGATGACGACAAGGCGACCCGTCGGATGCAGGAGCTCTACAAAGAGCCGGTGAAGGAGGAGCTGCTCGGCCGAAGGATCGAGGAGATCAAGGCGGCCGGCGTCGTCTCGTGCGGCTCGCTCACCCCGCAGCGGGTGGAGCGGTTCGCGCCCGTCGTGCTGGAGGCCGGGCTCGACATCCTCGTGATCCAGGGGACCGTGGTCTCGGCGGAGCATGTCTCCACGCAGACGGAGCCGTTGAACCTCAAGCAGTTCATCGCAGGGTTCGACCTCCCGGTGTTCGTCGGGGGCTGCGCCTCGTACTCCACGGCCCTGCATCTGATGCGGACGGGGGCCGTGGGAGTCCTCGTCGGCGTCGGACCCGGGAACGCCTGCACCACGAGGGGCGTGCTCGGTGTCGGCGTCCCCCAGGCGACGGCGATCGCCGACGCCGCCGCCGCGCGCCGCGAGCATCTGCACGAGACCGGTCGGTACTGCCACGTGATCGCGGACGGCGGGATGCGCACCGGCGGTGACATCGCGAAGGCGATCGCCTGTGGGGCGGACGCGGTGATGATCGGCTCCCCGCTCACGCGCGCGTACGAGGCGCCCGGCCGCGGCTACCACTGGGGGATGGCGACGTTCCATCCCACCTTGCCGCGCGGCGCCCGGGTCAAGACGCAGCAGGTCGCGTCGCTGGAGGAGATCCTGGTGGGCCCGGCGCACGAGAACGACGGCACGTTCAACCTCTTCGGCGCCCTCGCCACGTCGATGGCCACCACCGGCTACGCCACGATCAAGGAGTTCCAGAAGGCCGAGCTCGTGATCGCGCCGTCGATCAAGACCGAGGGCAAGACCTACCAGGCCGCGCAGCGGGTGGGGATGGGGCACTAGGTGGCGCCGGGATCGCGGAGGGACGATCCCGCGAGACCGGTCCTCGTCGTCGACCTGGGGGCGCAGTACGCACAGCTGATCGCCCGGCGCGTCCGAGAGGCGCACGTGTACTCCGAGATCGTGCCGCACGACGCCACGGCGGCAGAGCTCGCCCGGCGTCGCCCGGCGGGACTGATCCTGTCCGGGGGGCCGGCGTCGGTCTACGAGGAAGGGGCCCCTTCGGTGGACCCGGGCCTCTTCGACCTCGGCGTGCCGGTCCTGGGCATCTGCTACGGGCACCAGTTGATGGCCCGCGCGCTGGGCGGAGAGGTCGCCGCGACCGGCCAGCGCGAGTACGGCGGCACCGCGATGTCGGTCGATCAACCCGGGGGTGTGCTCCTCGCGGACCTCGCCGCCGAGGAGCAGGTCTGGATGAGCCACGGGGACGCGGTCACGCGGGCGCCCGAGGGCTTCCGGGTGACGGCTCGCACCGAACTGATCCCGATCGCCGGGATGGAGGATCCGGATCGGGGCCTGTTCGCGGTGCAGTTCCATCCCGAGGTCTCGCACACGCCCCGCGGACACGACGTGTTGAAGCGGTTCCTCTACGACGGCTGCGGGCTCCTACCCGATTGGACGCCAGTTAACATCGTCGAGGACGCGGTCGAGCGGATCCGCACACAGGTCGGCGACTCGGAGGTCCTGTGCGCGCTCTCCGGCGGCGTCGACTCCTCCGTCGCGGCCCTCCTCGTGTATCGCGCCGTGGGGGATCAGCTCACGTGCGTCTTCGTCGACCACGGCTTGAACCGCGAGGGAGAGCCGGACCAGGTGGAGGAGACGTTCGGGCTGCACTTCGGCGTGCCCCTCGTGCACGTGAAGGCGCAGGACCGCTTCCTCGCGAAGCTGGCCGGGGTCAGGGACCCGGAACGGAAGCGGCGGGTGATCGGGGAGGAGTTCATCCGCGTCTTCGAGGAGGTGGCGCGGGACCATCGGAGCGCCCGTTTCCTCGTCCAGGGGACCCTCTACCCCGACGTGATCGAGAGCGGCTCGCGGACCGCAGCCAACATCAAGAGCCATCACAACGTCGGCGGTCTTCCCGAGGAGATGAACCTCGAGCTCGTCGAGCCCCTAAGGGATCTGTTCAAGGACGAGGTCAGGCAGGTCGGCGCCGAGCTCGGCCTCCCCGAGGAGGTCGTGCACCGACAGCCGTTCCCCGGGCCGGGCCTCGCCGTGCGGATCGTCGGCGAGGTCACCGCGGACAACCTCGAGAAGGTGCGCGGCGCCGACCGCGTGGTCCGGGAGGAGATCCGTCGTGCCGATCTCGAGCGGGAAACCTGGCAGGCGTTCTGCGTCCTCCTCGCGGACACCAGGACGGTCGGCGTCATGGGGGACGGCCGGACGTACGAGAGCCCCGTGATCGTGCGTGTCGTGACGTCCGAGGACGCGATGACTGCGGACTGGGCCCGGTTGCCCTACGACGTGCTCGACAGGATCGCCTCACGGATCGTCCGGGA
>CBHFMJ010000205.1:0-4769 GCA_965994715.1 uncultured bacterium
AAAGCATGCCCGACGGGGCGGCGTCCGCCGCGATCCTCCGCTTCGGAGGAGGGATGGCGATCAACGATCGCCCGTGTACGGCGATGACGAGGATGAAAGGGGAAGCCGATGAGAGCGCAGGTGGGTGACAAGCTGGTCGTCGTGGGGCACCACGTTGGCGAGCATGGTCGTGAGGCCGAGATCCTCGAGGTCCGCAGTGCGGACGGAGCCCCTCCGTACCTGGTGCGGTGGCTCGAGACCGATCATCAGGCCCTGGTGTTCCCTGGGTCGGACGCGAGCATCGAGCACCTCCCAGGGCACCAGGTGCACGCGAACTAGTCTTCGTCCGTGAGAAGGATCTAGCCGGGCGGATCGACCTTGCGGACGGCAGCCTCGGGGTGGTCGTGATGGTTCCACTCGAGATGCTGATGACCACGCCGGGTCCGCACACGGACGCCGCAGCCCGGGCAGTAGTACCCGCACACCGAGTCTGGCCTCTCGGGCACCAGCAGCATCCGCCCACAGACCGGACACGTGCGTTCGATGACATGAGGCTTCGGCGCCCGAACCTCTTCCGATCCGGCCTCGATGACGCAGTCATGGCAGAGGAGCCGTTCCTCGTCGGCCAGGCATGAACGAGCCATGATCAGATGGCACGAGCTACACGTGAACTCCTCTCCCGTCATGCGCCTGGGGAGGAAGCTCGGAGGGATCGCTTCCCTCGCCTCGCGTGCGGCTTCTTCGGGCACCACCATCTCCTCGATCAGATCCTCGAGAGCCGCCCCCTCGTCGTCCTCCTCCACGTTCTCGGGTGCTTCGATCGTCCAGTCCTGATCTGCATGGTCGGTTCTCTGCTCGGTCATGACGCTCGCCTCCTTCTTGCACACTCTCTTGCAGCGCGCTCGGGTTGCACGGGTCACTGGGCCCGAAGATCCAAAGACCATCACCACCCGCATCCAAGAGAACGGGTTCCCGGGAGCGTCGGTCCGTCTCTCGACGTCCTCCGTTCCTGAGAACCCGATCGAACGGTAGGCGATGTGGTTGGTTCCGAGAACGGCCGAACGTTCCGTGAGATCGAGGACCACCGTCGAGCCGAAACCCGCGCTCGGGGATCAGGCGTCGGGCGAACGCCATGAGTCGCCCACGCCTGCCCGCGCGCGGTCCCAGGGCGGACTCGGTCTCTCGTGACCGATGTCGTCGAACTCGTGCTCCAATCGAGATTCCACATCCACGACGCCGTCGACCGTGCGAGCCATGGTCACGATCCGAGGGATCTGGCTCTTGAACTCGACGTGCCCGCTGAGCTTCGCGACCCCGTTCTCCACGACCACGTGGATCTGACCCTCCTCGATCGGGGGCAGCGGTTCGGTGAGCACCCGTTCGATCGCGACGCGGATCTCGTCATCAGGGCGGAGGAAATCCGTGAGCAGATCGGTGCGGCTGACGATCCCGACCAGCTGGCCGTGAGCGTCCGTCACAGGTAGCCGCTTCACGCCGTTCTCCCGCATGATGCGTGCCGCCTTCGCTACGGGATCGCGCGGCCCCACGGTAACCACCGGTGATGTCATCAGGTCTCTTGCGAGGACTCCTCGAGCCTTGCCGCGCCGGATCCAGAAGGGCACTCCGTCCTGCCTGTTGGCTCCCCCCGTCCAAGGGGACCGACTCCGGGGGGTCCCGTTGACCGCGTGCTCCTTCTTCAACATCAGATCGGCCTCGGAGACGATCCCGACGAGGTGGCCAGATCGGTCGAGCACCGGGAGGGCACTGACACCGTGCTTCCGCATGAGCCGGACCACATCCTTGAATGGAGTCCCATCGTGGATCGTCACGACCGGATAGGTCATCACATCGATCACAGACCTCATGACACACCTCCATCTATCGCGTTCTCTTCCACACCCATCCTCCAACCGCCGGCGGTCCTCGCCCTGGGCCGTTCGGCTCGGCATCGACAGGTCCGATGGGCTGCGCGCCGCTGCACGCCGGCGTCATGAAGTCCCAGTGTCGAAGGGCCGAAGGACCTACCGATGCCGCGAGGCGCGAGGCTACGTTGGCCTCGACGGAGGACGATCGTCGCCCTCCCCGACCGCAAGGAGGGGATGAAGATGGCGGCCACCACAACCCCCGCTCTCAAGCGCGAGCTTGGCGGGTGGACCACGACCGCTGTGGTCATCGGCAACATGATCGGATCCGGCGTGTTCCTGCTCCCGGCGGCGCTCGCCGTCGTAGCGCTCGAGTACGGCTCCGGTTCACTGCTCGCATGGGTCGTGACCGGGGTCGGTGCGATGCTCCTGGCGGGGATCTTCGCGAGCCTCGGTCGCGCGTACCCGAAGACCGGAGGCCCGTACGTCTACGTGCGTCGGGCATTCGGTGACTTCATGGGGTTCCAGACCGCGTGGGGCTACTGGATCGCCGCGTGGGTCGGGAACGCCGCGATCGCCACTGCCTTCGTCGGAGCGCTCGCGGTCTTCATCCCCCGACTGGGGGCCGAGACCACGAACGGCCACGTGTGGGCCTACGTCACCGCGATCGGGACGATCTGGCTCCTCACGCTCATCAACGCGTGGGGTGTGAAGCAGACCGGAGCGGTGCAGCTGGTCACCACGGTCCTGAAGTTCGTGCCCCTGGCGCTGATCGGCGTCATCGGCCTGTTCTTCATGGACACGGGCAACTTCGGGGAGTTCGCTCCGAACGGATATGGCACGGGGAACGGGATGATCGGTGGCATCACGGCCGCGATGGCGCTCACCTTGTGGGCGTTCATCGGCCTCGAGTCGGCGACGGTGCCGGCCGAGGAGGTCAAGGATGCCGAGCGGTCGATCCCGCGCGCCACGATCTGGGGAACGCTGGGGACGGCGGTCCTCTACGCGGTCGCGACGATCGCGGTCATGGGCATCTTGCCGCTGACCGTGCTCCGTGATTCCACGGCCCCGTTCGCCGACGCGGCCACCGAGATCTTCGGCGGAACGTTCTGGGGGAAGGTCGTCGCCCTCGTGGTGATGATCTCCACCTTCGGCGCACTGAACGGCTGGATCCTGCTTCAAGGGAGGGTCCCGTACGCAGCGGCCAGGGACGGTCTGTTCCCGAAGGTGTTCGGGAAGCTGGGTCGGAGCGGCACACCGGTCTTCGGACTGGTGGCGTCGTCGATCCTGATCACGGGCCTGATGGCCCTCAACTACAACAAGAACCTGGTGGACAACTTCACGTTCGTGATCCTGTTGGCCACCCTCGTCACGCTCGTGCCGTACGCCTTCTCGGCAGCGGCCGATGCGTACCTGATGATCACCGACGGCTCCGCGTTCGTCGGCCGGCGGTTCGTCCGCGACATCGTCGTGGCGGCCGTCGGATTCGCCTACGCGGTCTGGACGATGATCGGTTCGGGCATGGAGATCATCGGACAGGGCTTCGTGCTCTGGATGATCGGCGTGCCGGTGTACGTGTGGATGCGATGGGCGCGCCGTCACGAGCACGAGCTGATCGTGCCGTTCGAGCACCCCGAGCTCGTCCCAACCACACCGAAGGAGCCGGTCAGCGTCTGAGGCCGGCCATGGAAGGGGCCCCGCTCGGGGCCCTTTCCTATTCCCTATCGCGCTCCAACTTGAGGAACGAGCCCGTGACGCGCTCTTGGAGCAGGTCCGTATCGAGGTCGAGGTAGCGTTCGGCCTATCGACCGCGAAGCCCTGATACCTGCGGTCCCGGAAGCGCCGATACGCAGAGTTCGCCCGGCGGCCCTGCGGCTTCCTGGATCCCCCGGTGACGGCCGGCTCTCGTCTGGTCCCGCTCAGCGGGGGTCCATCGGCTCTACCCAGATGGCCCGATCGGGGAGAGCGTCTGGGCAACCGGTGCGATCCGGGAGCACGAACTCCAGGCACCGGAGAGGGAGGTGTGTGGGCATGTCTGCCGTAGCGATCATCTGGATCAGCGTGGCGGCCGTCTGCTGCGGTCTCTGCATCTACGGGATCAAACAGAGCGATCCGTCGCTCCAAGGACGCCAGGAGGGAGGGGGGAGGGACGGACGCCCGCCCTGACGAGGCATTGAGCCACGCGAGACCGTCCGTTGGGGCGGGGGTGCGACATCTCCCGCCCCAGGCAGGCCACGGTAGGGGGGCGAGGATCGTGAACGTCGACGTGATGATCGAACGATCTGCCCAAGGTCGATCGAGGCGATCATTCTGGTGGCACTTCTTCGAGATGGTCGTCGTGATGCTGCTGTCGATGGCCATCTTCGGAGCGGCCGTGTCGGGGGTCTTCGCCCTCCTCGGGCACGGGAACCTCCTCCACTACGCCGCTCTCCGCGGCTTCTTGATGAGCATCTACATGGTCGTCGGCATGGGCCTCTGGATGCGTCACCGCCGGCACGGCTGGGCGAGCGTGATCGAGATGAGCGGCGCGATGATCGTGCCGTACGCCCTGCTGGTCGGGCCGTTCGCAGCGGGTCTCCTCGCGGAGGGAACGTTCCTGAGTGCGATGCACGTCCTGATGCTGCCGTGCATGTACCTGGCGATGGTCCACCGCCGTGAGGAGTACGAACAAGATCACTCGGGGCACGGCCGACAGGCTCACGCAGGACGCAGCCGGAGGATCTTCGCGAGGTTCAATCGGAGCATTGCGAACCCGGTCACCCGGCGCTTCGCGGGCTGGGTGCCACCGTTCGCTGTGGTGAGGCATCGTGGCCGCGTGAGCGGCCGCGGGTACGCGACTCCCGTGTGGGCCTTCGCCACCCGAGACGGCCTGGTGTTCGCTCTGCTGTACGGCAGCGTCTCGGACTGGGCCAAGAACGTCCTCGCCGC
>CBHFMJ010000206.1:0-4754 GCA_965994715.1 uncultured bacterium
GGATCCTCGCCGCCTGATCCGGCTGCATCGTCCGTGAGGAGGTCGATCGCTTCCTTGAAGGACCGCCACGCTCGGTCTCCTTCGTAGTCGTGGAAGTACGTCATCCCCAACATCTCGAGCGCCCGCGATCGCTCGCTCGGCCCGGTGGCGACCGACAACGCCGATTCGGCGTACCGCTCCGCCTGCTCCAGCGCGAGCTTGCTCCCCGCCTCGTTCGCGGCGAGAAGGGCGTACCGGAACACCCGCTCCCGCAAGCTCTCCACCTCATCGGGATCCGCCCGAGCTTCGCTCGAGAGTGCTTGGTAGGCGTGCTCGTAGTGATGCGCGAGCAACTCGGCGAACTCACGATCCCGATCCTTCGTCCGTTGCTCGATCCACGCCGCCACGCGAGCGTGTGCCCTGGCTCGATTCCTCCGAGGCAAGCTCTCGTAGGCGACGTCCTTGATCAGGATGTGGCGGAAGGAGAACTGGCGCTCGCCCACGATCGAGGAGCCGGTTCGCGCGTGGACCAGGCCTCGGTCCTCGAGCCTCCACAGGACCTCGTCGAGCTCGACCGTGCCCGGATCCGGCTCGAGCAACGACCGAACGGCTCCGATCCAGAAGGTCCGGCCGACGACCGCCGCCGACTGCACGACCCGCTTCTCGAGGGGCATGAGCAGATCGATGCGCGCGGCGAGCACGCCCTGCACGGTGTCGGGGATCTCGAGGTCCTCGACGCCCGCCGGTTCCTCCAACAACCGCTGCACGATCTCCTCGAGGAAGAAGGGGTTCCCGCCTGCGCGCTCCAGGATCAGTGCGCGAAGGTCGCTCGAGAGGGCGCCGCTCTCCACGAGCAGCTCGAGGAGCTGCGCTGATTCGTCCGTGGACAGCGGCTCGAGCAACAGGCTCGAGTGGTTCCACCGTCCGCCGCCCCATTCGGGGCGGCGGGCGGTGAGCTCGGGTCGCGCGGGACACAGGAACAGGAGCGGGCCTTCGCTCCGATCCGCGGCGTCCTCCAACAGATCGAGGAGCGCCGGGTCGGCCCAGTGGATGTCCTCGACGAGGACGATGACCGGTCCGGTTCCGGCCAGCGCGGAGAAGAACGAGCGCCATGCGGCGTGGAGGTCATCGCGAACCTCTCGCGGATCCGAGGTCGCGATCGAGACGTCCGGGTCCTCCAGACCGATCGTGTACGCGAGGGCGGCGTTCGCACGTGCCGGGTCCGCGGAAACGTCGCGCGTGATCAGTTGGCCGCCGACCTTGCGGACCTTCTCGACCGCGAGCTCCGGTGGATCGGTGTCGAGGATGCCGGCCTGCGCCTTCAGGATCTCCCCGAGCGGCCAGTACGTGACGCCCTCGCCGTACGACAGGCACCGGCCAAAGATCATGAGGGGCGGCTGCGGGAGGCTCGTCGTCCAGTCCGCGAACTCCTCGACCAGGCGCGTCTTGCCGACGCCGGCGTCTCCGTACACGGTCACCAGCTGCGGCCGGCGATCCGCCACGCACCGCTCGAATACGCTCCTGACCATCGTGAGTTCGGCGGTCCGTCCGACCATCCGCGTGCGGTAGAGGCGAGCGTCGGTCCGCTGCGCCGTCCTCGGCTCCGTCACCTCCTCGTCGAGCAGCTCGTGCGCCCGAACAGCCTCTTGCTTGCCCTTCAGCGTGAGCGGCCCTAGCGCCCTGAAGGTCATGCCGTGCGCGGCCCGGGCCGTGCGCTCGCCCACGAGGATCTGCCCGTGCTCGGCGCCCTGCTCCAGCCGTGCCGCAACGGTGACCGCGTCGCCGGTCACGAAACCCTCCCCCGGTCCCGGGCTCGCCCGCGCGACGACCTCTCCCGTGTTCACCCCGATGCGCATCGCCAGCCGGATCGCATGCTCATCCTCGAGCGAACCGTTCAATCGCTCGAGACTCCGGCGCATCCTCAAGGCCGCCCGGAGCGCCCTCGTCGGATCGTCCTCGTGGGTGGTCGGGACGCCGAAGGCTGCCACCACTGCGTCACCGATGAACTTCTCGACCGTCCCGCCCTCCGCCTCGATCTCGTGACGCATCGCCGCGAAGTACGAATCCAGGACCTCCCGCAATCGCTCCGGATCCAGCCGTTCACCGAGCTCGGTCGAGCCCGCCACATCCGCGAAGAGGATGGTCACGCGCTTCCGCTCTTCTCCGGCGGGGAGCTGGGGCTGATCATCGACACGGTGGCCGCACGCCGGACAGAACTTCGCGTCCAGTGGAAGCTCCGCGCCGCAGCGTTCGCACGTCCCGAGCGCCGCGCCGCAACGGACGCAGAACCTTGCGGTGTCGGGGTTTTCAACTCCGCAGCTCGAACACGCGCTCACGCAAGCAGTCTAGGGAGGCCCCCTCGGCATTCATAGGTCACGACGCCTGCGCGAGCACGTGGGGCGGTACGCGTCCTCGCCGTCCTGCCACGGGCTCGCGAGCTCGTCGACCGAAGCGAAGCCGGCATCGCCGAGCCACGCCCGAACCTGCTCGAGGCTCGGGTAGTGGTGGCAGTAGCCCGGGTGAGTCGTCCGACGCCTCCCACATGACCTCGTCGACGACGGGGACACCGGCGCGGCGGGCCGCGTCGTTTATCGAGCCGATCCCCGATCGCCCGCTCGCGAGGACGATCCCGACGTACCGGCCGATCCCGCTCGCCGCGTCCGGAACCGAGCCGCCGGCTGGAACCCGAGACAGGACCGCTCGACGAGGTCGACGTGGGCGTCCGTCCAGTATCACGTTCCGTCGGTGGCGACCGCCTGTTCCCGCGTCATGCCCGGCGTCGTGCTCCCGCGGAGCGTTCGGTGGACGTGATGCGACGGTCTCGAGTCATGCTGGATCCTCGCCGGGCCGCCGCCGGCTATCCCGACGTCCTGCGGCCTGCCGCCGACCACGATCGGACCGTGGGCGGGACGGACGATCCTTCGTAGACCGTCGTCTCGTAGTCGCCGTGGTGATCCCAACCGGAGACCATGCTGAAGTCCGTAAGCACGATCCCCGTGCTCTCCGGAACGACCCGCATGGAGTCGGGCCTGAAGGGCGACAACGTCGGTCGATGCCGAGGCCGGCGATTTGGTGTTCGTCGCTCGCGGCGCGATCCACCGCGAGGAAGCCGAGCGATACTGCGCGATCGCCGAGCAGATCGGCGCCGAGGATGATCTCGTGACCCAGGTGCTCTGGAGGAGTGCGAAGGCGAAGGTCCTCTCTGCCAGAGGCGAGCACGATGGCGCCATGGTCCTGGCGCGAGCGGCGGTTGCCCTCGCCGAGGGAACCGACGACACGAATATGTGCGCGGACAGTCTTCTGGACCTCGCTCTGGTGCTGTCCGCGACCGACGACCCTGCCGAGCGTGTCGAGGCGATACGGCGCGCTCGGGAGCTGTATAGCCGCAAGGAGAACGTCGTATCCGCCGCCGTTGCCGAGCAGCTGGAAAGAACGGCGAGCTGAGCAGAACCGCGACGGTGAACCACGGTCACCTTCGGATCGGCGCCTTCCCAACCTGCTCCGTAGAGTTCCTGCCGGTTCGGAGACGCTCGAGGAGAGGGACGCGTGGTGGGCTACGACGCGATCGTGATCGGTGGCGGACACAACGGGCTGACGGCCGCGTTCTACCTCGCCCGCGCCGGTCTCCGGACGATCGTGCTGGAACGGCGGGAGCTCGTCGGCGGCGCGTGCGTCACGGAGGAGATCGCGCCGGGCTGTCGCGCGTCGACCACGTCGTACATCGCGTCGATGCTCCGTCCGGAGGTGATCCGCGATCTCCGGCTCGAGCACCACGGACTGCGGATGGTCCCGTGCGAGCCGGGGCTGCAGGCCGTCTTCGAGGACGGGACGGTCGTCCCGTGGTGGACCGATCACGACCGGGCGGTGGAGGAGTTCGCGTCCACCATCTCCGCCCGCGACGCGGAGTCGTTCGACCGGGTCCATCGCCGGCTCCATGCGCTGGCCCGCTACCTCCAGCCGTTCTTCCTCGAAGAGCCGCCGAACCTCTACGCGCGCGGGTGGGCGAAGGTGCGCGAGGGGAGCCGCGCGTGGCGGCGGTTCCGATCGATCAGCGGCGACGAGCTCGCCGATCTGGTCCGGTTCACGACGAGCTCCCTCGGCGAGTTCGTCGAGCGACACTTCGAGTCCGATCGCATGCGCCGGATGTATCTCGCGAACAACGTCTACGGGATGCACGCGCCTCCGTACATGCCCGGCACGGCGATCGGGCTCCTTTTCCATCTCCTGTCGGGCGGCAGCGAGGGGGTGCAGGGGTTCTACGGGCACGTGATCGGCGGCATGGGGTCGATCACCCACGCCATGGCCGAGGCGGTCCGCGCGGCGGGCGGCGAGATCCGGACGGCCGCTCTCGTGTCGAACGTGATCGTGCGGGACGGCCGCGCGACCGGGGTGGCGCTCGCGAGCGGTGAGGAGCTCTCCGCCGGCGTCGTGTTGTCGAACGCGGATCCGAAGCGAACGTTCCTCGAACTGGTCGATCCCGGAGAGCTCCCCGAGGACTTCCGCGACGACGTGTCCGCGATCAAGATGGCCGGGCCGTGCGCGAAAGTGAACTTCGTCCTCTCGGCCGAGCCGACGTGGACGGGGATGCCCGCGGACGCCGACGCCAACCGCCGATCCCTCGCCACGCTCGTCCCGACGCTCGCGGAGGCCCAAGCCATCTACGACCGTCATCGCGACGGCGAGATCCCCGACCGTCTCTGGGTGGACTGCGTCACGGCTTCGAACGTCGACGATTCGCTGGCGCCACCCGGTGTGCACGTGATGACCGCGTTCGT
>CBHFMJ010000207.1:0-4733 GCA_965994715.1 uncultured bacterium
CTTCCCGCCGAGCTGCGTCGCTAGTGTGTCGCGCCAAGCGGGGTCATCGCGCAGCCACCCACGTCGCGAAAGGTGGAGCAGGAGGAACAGGGCATGTTCGGCGACCGCCCGACCCCGCGCGCCGGCGACGTTCGTGACCGTCACGCCGCGCCGCGCGGCTGCGGCGACGTCGATGTTGTCCACGCCGGCGCCCGGCTTCGCCACGAGCCGGAGTGCCGGAGCCAGTGCGATCATCTCCTCCGTCACGGGAGCGTGGGCCGTGAGGAGGGCTGCGGCCTCCGGGAGCAGTGAGCGAAGATGCTCGAGATCGAACCCCTCCGGGATCAGCACCTCGTGCTCCGGGCCGGCCCAGTCGGCACCGATCCGGAAGCCCTCGCTGATCAAGAGGGGATCGACGACGAGGATCCGGGCGATGCTCACCAGCTCCTCTCGACGGACGGCCGATACACTACGCCCGCGTCTCCGGGGCGGGCCGCCACCGCACCGGATCGAGGATCGCTCGGGTCCGTTACGAGGTGAGCATGGCCGACAACGCGGTTTCCGTCTTCGCTTCGTTCCGTCCTCGCGAAGGGCGAGCGGGCGACCTCCGCTCGCTGCTCGCGTGGATGGTGGAACGCACGAGGGCGGAGCCGGGATGCGAGCGGTACGACCTCTACGAGGAGCGCGATGCCGGCGGCGCGCTCCATCTGTTCGAGCGCTACCGGAACCAACAGGCGCTCGAGGCGCATCGAGCGACGGAGCACTACATCGAGTATCGGCGGCAGGTTGCCGACCTCTTGCAGGAGCCGATCGGCGTGGTCGTCCTCGACCCGATCGACGTGGACGGCTGAGGGCCGACAGGCCACGCTCACTTCTCCAGCTCCAGCGACCCGGCGGCGAAGAGCTCGGACGGATCGAGGGGCCGGGGCGAGAGGCCTTCCTCGACCGACCACCGGATCGCGGACTCCAGCTCCGGCCGGTTCGCCGCCAAACCGTAGGGCCAGTAGTCGTCGCCCATCAGCGCGCGCACGGTATCGAGCTCGATCCAGGGCAGGGTCACGCGGAGGAAGTTCGTCTGTTCCAGGTCGTGGATCGCGAGTCGCTTCGCCCCCGCGAACCCGCGGAAGACGTTCGCGGCGAGCCAGGGATACCGATCGGCGAGCGACCGCCGGATCGCGACGACGTGCATGATCGGGAACAGTCCCGTGTCCCGGTAGAAGCGTCGTTCCTCCGCCCGATGATCGGGCCAGAGCCGTCTGACGACCGGATCCCCCTCCTCGAAGCAGGACGGCGGTCGCGGGGACACGAGGCCGTCGAGCCGCCCCTCGGCCAGCATCGCCGAGAGCGTGGAGGTCCCGTCGATCGGCTGGAGGTCGATCCCCTCACGGACCTGGACGGGGATCCGTTCCTCGGCGCCCGGGTGTTCGAGCCCGCCGCTCCGCCACCTGATCGCGGTCGGGGGCACCCCGTGACGATCGGCGAGGATCCCGCGGATCCACAGCGCAGCGGTCTGCTGGAACTCGGGGACCCCGACCGCCATGCCGACGAGGTCCTCGGGACGGTCGATGCCGCGGTCGGTCCTGACGTAGACGGCGGAGTGTCGGAACGCCCGTGACGGGAACGCGGGGACGGCGAGGTAGGGGCTGGAACTCCTTCCGGCGACGATGAGGTAGCTGCTGAGCGAGAGCTCCGTGACGTCGAACTCCTCGTTCCGGAGCGCTCTCGCGAAGAGGTCCTCGGGTTCGCCGGTGATCCGCTCGAGCTCGCATCCCTCGATCGCCACGCGCCCCTCTAGGAGCGGTCGGGTCCGATCGCTGACCGTGCAGGCGAACGAGATCCGCAGCGGTCTCATCCGGTGGGTGCCGGAGGCAAGGGATCGAGGATAGGGAAGGGCGTATCGTGTCCACGTGCCCTCAACACGCGTCACACGCACCCATGACGGAGCCGAGCATCGTGTAGTAGCCGACCGTGAGCGCGAGCTCGACCACCGCGGGGACCCCGAGGAGCCGATGCACAGCAACGAAGGTCGCCTCCGACACGGTTCGGGTCCCACAGAGCTCGTCGACGAACGACACGAGAAGCCTCTCCCGCGCGCCGAGATCGGCGGAATCGCGGTCCAGCGCCGCGATCGTCGCGGGAGCGACCCCCGCCGCGGTCGCCGCGCGGAGGTGCGACTCCCACACGAAGGAGCAGCCGATGGCACGACCGGCGGCGAGGGTGACCAGCTCGCGGTCGGCGTCGGCCAAGCTCGATCCGGTGCGGATGACGTGGCCCAGCTCCGCGACCCGCTCGGCCAGCACGGGCGTGTGAAGGAGGAGCTGGAACGGACGGGAAACCTCTCCACGGCTCTCCGCGATCCGGTCGGCCACGGTCCGCTGCTCCGGCGTGAGATCGCGTTCATCGTCGAGCACGTCTACACGCGCCATCGCTCACCTCCCGTTCCTCCTCGGGTTCGGGTTCCTGTCCTTCGAGGGCTCATCTCACCGGGTTCCCGAGGATGCCGATCCCGTCCACCGAAACCTCCACTCGATCACCGGGCACAAGGAACCTGGGCGGCTCGAGGCCGATCCCGGCGCCGGCCGGCGTGCCGGTCGCGATCACGTCGCCGGGCTCCAAGAGCATCGTCTCGGAGATCGTGCGGATCAGTGACGGGATATCGAAGATCAGGCTGGAGATCGGTGCTTCTTGCCGGAGTTCTCCGTTCACGTGCGTTCGGAGCCACGATGCTCCGATGTCCGGCAGCTCGTCGGCCGTGACGATCGCCGGCCCCATCGGGCAGAACGTGTCCGGGCTCTTCCCGAGGAACCACTGGACGTGGCGATGCTGGAGATCTCGAGCTGTCACGTCGTTCACGATCGTGTAGCCGAACACATGGGCGTTCGCATCGGACTCCCGGATCCGTCGTCCGCTCCGGCCGATCACCACTCCCAGCTCGCCCTCATAGTCGGTCGTGCCTGTCGGATCGTTGGCCACCAGGATCGGCTCGTCAGGCCCGATGATCGACGAGGCGGCCTTCGTGAAGATCACCGGGTGCTCCGGCACGGCGGACCGCTCCGAGGCGTCGAAGCCGGACCGGGAGAACTCCGCGGCGTGATCCGCGTAGTTCCGGCCGACGCACATCACGTTCTTCCGCGGTCGGGGGATCGGCGGATGGATCCGAACGTCGTCATCAGGTACCGGAGCAGCGTGTTCGATCGCTTCTGCCGCGCTCGCAAGAGCGCGATCGCCGAGTCGGATGAGCTCCGTCATGTCCGCCGGCAGGCCCGCGTCGGTCAGATCGACGACCCCCTCGTCGACGAGCGCGCCTGTGCGAGGGGTGGACGAGGGAGGAGAGAAGGTCACGAGTCGCACACGGCCCCCTCTGACCCGCCGCTCAATTCAGGCGGCCCGTGTCGCCGCCGTACCAGTCGACGCCCTCGGGTGCGGTGCGCACGGTGACCGTCCGAAGGTGCGTGAAGTCGTGGAACGACTCCCAGCCCCCTTCGCGTCCGCTTCCGGAGTCGCGGACCCCGCCCCACGGCGCGGCGGGATCGAGGCGATGGTGATCGTTCACCCACACGATCCCGTGGGTGAGCCCCGCCGCCACCCGGTGCGCCCGCGCGACGTCGCGGGTCCAGATCGCCGAGCCGAGCCCGTAGTCCGAATCGTTCGCCTGGCGAAGCGCGTCCTGCTCGTCGTCGACCGGGACCACGACCGCGACCGGACCGAAGATCTCCTCGCGAGCGCAGCGGCTCTCGTTCGTGAGGCCGGTGATCACGGTGGGTTCGACGAAGAAGCCGTCCTCGAGGCCGGGGACGGTGGGGATGCCGCCACCGGCCGCGATCGTGCCCCCTTCCTCCGATCCGAGCTCGATGTAGCCGAGCACGCGCTCCCGCGCCGCGGCGGAGATCAGCGGGCCGAGCTGCGTCTCGGCTTCGAACGGGTCACCGATCCGGATCGAGCGCGCGATCGAGACGAGGCCCTCCACGAACTCGTCATGGATCGATCGCTGGACGAGGACGCGACTGCCGCAGATGCACGTTTGGCCGGCTGCCACGAATGCCCCGAACGCCACGCCCTTGGCGGCTGCCTCGATGTCCACGTCGTCGAAGACGAGGACGGGCGTCTTGCCGCCGAGCTCGACCGTGACCTTCGCGAAACGCTCGGCGGCGGCCCGGGATACCGCTCGGCCGGCGGCGGTGCCGCCCGTGAACGTGATCTTCCCCACGTCCGGATGTGCGGACAGGCGAGCCCCGGCGATCGAGCCGATCCCCGGCGCCACGTTCAGGACGCCGGGCGGTACGCCCGACTCGAGCGCGACCCGACCGAGCAGGAGACTCGTGAGCGGCGTGAGCTCCGAAGGCTTCAGCACGACGCTGTTGCCGGTGGCGAGCGCCGGCGCGAGGCTCTTGGACCCGATCATCATCGGGTGGTTGAACGAGCTGAGGATGCCGACCACGCCGATCGGGAATCGAGACGTGTAGGTGTGGTACGGCCCGGGCATCGGGATCACGTCGGTCCGGTCGGCCATCAACAGGGCCGCGTTGTACCGATACCACTCGGGGAGGCGGCCGAGCTGCGCCCGGGTCTCCGCGATCGGCCGCCCGTTGCAGAGGGTCTCCAGTTGGTAGAGGTCGTCGGTCCGGGCATCGATCGCATCGGCGAACGCGTGGAGCGAGCCGGCTCGAGCCGCAGGGGTCATCCCGCTCCACGAGCCCTGCTCGAAGGCTGCACGACCGGCGACGACGGCCGCGTCCACATCGGCCTCCCCGGCT
>CBHFMJ010000208.1:0-4731 GCA_965994715.1 uncultured bacterium
CTGACCGACGGGGGACGCGCGCTCGCTTCGCTGGTCGGCACGACCGAGCCGGACCGGCTCGCGAGACTGGCGCTCGGGCCCGGGCCTGGCACCTGGCCGATCGCGGCCTTCCTCCCGATCGGTGCCGCTCTGGGGCTCGGGCTCGTCCGCGGACCCTTGCGTGGCCCGGCCGTGCGCGCCGCCGTCGCAGCGGGTGCCGGCCTGATCCTGTCGTGGCTGGCTGCGGCCAACTATCTCCCTTCCGCGCTCTCGAACCCACCGGCGTACGCGGCGCTCGCGGCCGTTTCGATGGCCGCTCTGATCGGCTTCGGGCTCACGTCCTTCACGGGCTCGCTCCGCCTCGAGGCGTTCGGACTGCGCCAGGTGACCGGTGCGATGCTCGCCGCCGTGCTCGGAGTCGGCCTCCTCCTGCAATCGGTGGCGGTCATGGCCGGGACCTGGGGTGTCGGGGCGCCTCAGGAGCGGATCCCGCCGGCCTGGACGGTCGTGGGTGGCGCGGCGAACGGCCCGTTCCGCGTGCTCTGGCTGACGGGAGACCTCGGGGGCGGCCTCCCGCCGCCGGCCGGAGATCCGCAACGGCGCCTGGAGGCGGGTCCGGCGACCATCCGCTACGCGCTCACGGATCGGGGCGGTGCCAGCGTGCTGGACATCGGACGACCGTTCTCCGGCCCCGGGCCCGACCATCTGGAGCTCGCCCTCCGCGAGATCTTGGCCGGAACCTCGCATCACGGAGGCGCCCTCCTCGCGCCGTTCGGTATCCGCTTCGTGGTGGCGGAGCAGAGAGCCCTTCCCGACGCCGTCCGTGACGCCTTCGATGCACAGGTCGACGTGAACCTCGTGCCAGCGTCCGGCTTCGTGATCTTCCGGAACTCGGTGACGCTCCCACCCGCCGCGAGCCTCGCGACCGAGCCGGCCGACCTCGAGATCCTCGGGGCCGCCGACCCCTCTACGATCGCGATGTGGCGAAGCGTGCCCGCCACGGCGCTGGAGCGGGTCCCTGGCGGGTGGGACGGCGCCGGCGTCGACGGAACGGTGTTCCTCTCGACCGAGTACGACGCGGGATGGGAGCTGCAGGGAAGCGCTCGCGGACCCGAGGTCGCGTTCGGCTGGGCGACCAGCTTCCGAGCCGAAGGGGACCAGGTGCGGATCCGCCACGATGGGTCGGTTCCGGCGAGGATCCAGGTCGCCCTGCTGGCGATCCTGTGGCTCGCCGCACTGTGGGCGACGAGGAAGCCCGTGGCTCGATGAGTGCCTCCCGCGAGGGCTCGGGGCGGAGACAGGCGCTGTTCGCGCTCGCTTCCGTGGCCTTCGTGGTCGTGGCGCTCGCGTGGCTCGACCGCGCCGGACTCCGGGCCCCGACGCCGCTGGCGGCCGGGGAGGCACCGTCGGGCGCCTGGATCTGTCCGCACGGCGGCGGGCCGGATGTATCGGTCGCGTTGTACCTGGCCAATCCGGGCGAGGCCGCGGCGACGGCCCGATTGACGCAGCTCGGTGCGGATGCGGCCGCGCCCCCGGAGCGCTACGACGTGCCGGGGGGCACAACCCTGCGGGTGGACCTCGCGCCCGGTGCGCGCGGCGAGGCGACCTCGGTCGAGTTCTTCGGCGCCTGGATCGGCGCGGGATGGGTGTCGTCCACGGACGCGGGGGCCGCCGCGGAGCCGTGCGCTGCCGAGGCGTCGCAGCGGTGGTACCTCGCGGACGGGTCCACCGAGCTAGGCGAGGAATCGTACGTGGTCGTCGCCAACCCGTTCTCCGGGCCCGCGGTGATGGACGTGGTCCTCTTTTCGGCGGACCAGCCGCCCGTCCGTCACTCCGACTGGACCGACCTCGTCGTGCCGGCCGGGCGGAGCGTCGCCCTGCATCTCAACCAACGGCTGAAAGGAGAGCCGGTGGTCGCGACGACGCTCGAGGTCTCGGTCGGGCGGGTCGCGGCCGCATCCCTCGTCGTGAGCGACCGCACGACGGTGCGCAGCACGATCGGATGGACCGAGCCCGCCACCGAAGCGTGGTTCCCGACGATGAAGGGGTCCGGTCAGAACGAGCTGGTCCTCGTGTCCACGGCGTCGGCGTCGATCCGATTCGGCGCCACCTCACTCAGCGAGGAGGAGCCGCGGCCCGCGGGCGGGCTCACCGAACAGGAGCACGGTCCGACCGCGGCCCGCGCCTACGCCGTCCCCGAGGAGGCCGGGCCCACCGCGGTCCGGCTCTTCACGCTCGAGGGCGCTCTCGTCTCGGGAGCGCTGCGCGTGTTGGGACCGGGGACCGACGTCGGCTCCACGGGAGGCTCGGCCTCGGCGTCTGAGGCCTGGGTGCTCTTCCCTGCTTCGGCACGCATCCCGGCCGAGCCGGGGGCGTTGCTCGTGAATGACGGTGAGGTTCCCGTGGCGGCCTCCATCGAGCTCCTCCCGGAGGAGGGGGGCACGCCACCCTCCTCCGTCACGATCACCGTCCCCCCGCACGCGACGGGCGCCGTGCCGCCGGACTTGTGGGCGACGGCCCCCGGCTCCGCCCTCGTGGTCCGGGCGGACGGACCCCTCCTGGCGCTCTCGGCCGCGACCTCCCCGGGGTCTCGCGACGCCGAGGCGTTCGCCCTCAGCATGGGGGTGCCGCTGCCGCTTCTGCCGTAGCTCCTGGCGCACCAGGGGGGAGGGGTTGTCTCCTGGCGTATCATCTTCGTTCCGGGTCCCGATCCCGGAACGAAGAACACATCCTCCCCATGGCCAAAGGACGTCACGAAGTGCGTGCGGCCAGGAAGCGATGGCCGCTGATCGTCGGTCTCGTCGCCGGCGTGCTCGTGCTCGCTCTGGGTGGGGTGGCCTACGCGACGTTCCGCTACGAGCAGGCGAGCGCCGGGCGCATGCTCGCCGGCACCACCATCGGCGGCGTGAACGTCTCCGGGATGACCCGGGCGGAGGCGATCGCGGTCGTCCGCGCGCACGCCCGAGAAGACCTCAACCGACAGATCGTGGTCGTCGTGCGGGGCGAACGCTTCACCGCGACGGCTCGGCAGTTGGGCCAGCGCCCGTGGGTCGGCCAGGCGGTCGACGAGGCGATGGATGCCGCCGAGCGGGTCGGCTGGGTCGAACGAGCCTGGCGACGCTTCCGGAACGACCCCGTCGACCTCGACATCGAGCTCAGCATGGCCGGGGACCGCGGCGTGGCGGGATTCGTCCGTCGCACGGCGCGGCAGGTGCGCGTCGATCCTCGGAACGCGTCGATCGGCATGGGAGAGGGCGGCGGCTTGTTCTTCCGACACGCGAAGGCGGGCAGGGAGCTGGAGGTCCGTCGCGCGGAGCGGCTCCTCACCCAAGCGCTCGACGACGGATCGGCGACGGTCCGGCTGTCGGTGCGATCGGTGGCACCGAAGTTCACCGAGGACACGATGCTGCCGACGGTCGTCGTGCACGTCGACACGAACCGACTCGACCTCTACGAGGGGTTCGACGTGACGCACAGCTGGGACGTCGCCACCGCGAAGCCGGGATGGACCACGCCGGTCGGCGAGTGGTCCCTGTATCAGAAGCGCGAGAACCCGACGTGGTACAACCCGGCGCTCGACAGCTGGGGCGCCGGTATGCCCGCCGTGATCCCCGGCGGACCCGGCAACCCGATGGGCACGCGGGCCCTCTACATCACCGCCCCCGGTCTCATCCGGATCCACGGGACCACCTCGCCCGATTCGATCGGTCGGTACGCGTCCCATGGCTGCATCCGGATGCACAACGAGCAGGTGGAAGAGCTCTATGACCTCGTTCCCGTTGGGGCGAAGGTCATCATCATGGGCTCGCGGCCCTCGTGGGCGTCCGAAGGGGACTTCCCCGACACCCCCGACGGCTCCGACACCGTCGCCTGATCGCGCGGTCCTCGCATAGGGTTCAGGGCGGTCGCCTGTCGCCTCATGCCCCGGCACGTGTCTCCATGAGTCCGCGAGCCGGCCGGCTGGTGGCTGACAGGCGGTTCGTCGCTGCTGAGTCGACCGGGCTGACTAGCTCTTTCTGGCTAGACGGATCGGCGTTCGGTATCCCGCACGAGCGCGCGTCGGGGGACCCGAGAATGACTCCCAGGTGTCTGCAGTTCGTGGGGGTGCCCCTGATACCGTCCGTCGATCAGCTGGATCGGTTTCCCCCAACAGATCCCGAACGGGCCTCGCAGAGCCCCCGCACGGATCCCCGAACACGGAGCGTGGACGATGCCACAGGCCAGTACCTGCCCCGAGTGCAAGCAGGGCGATGTGATCGCGATCTCGATGAACGTGAGCGGCCGGGACCTCGCGTTCTCCACCTGCCACGCGTGCGAGGCGAAGTGGTGGCATCGCGACGGCGAGCAGATCGTGCTCTCCGACGTCATCGAGACCGTCGTCCGGACCTAGCCTGACGCCCGCCGCGCGCCGTCCGTAGGATGGCGCCGGTGGACCTCTCCGGCATCTTCAAGGCGTACGACGTTCGCGGCACGGTCCCCGATCAACTGAACGCCGACGTTGTCAGGCGCATCGGCGCGGCATTCGCGGACTGGAGCGGAGCGAACGAGATCCTGGTCGGGCGCGATTGCCGCCTCTCTTCCCCGGAGCTCGCCGCGACCTTGATCGAGGGTGCCACGTCGCGCGGCGTCGACGTCGTCGACCTCGGACTCGCGTCGACCGATCTCTTGTACTTCGCCTCCGGATCCCTCGACCGGCCGGGCGTGATGATCACCGCGAGCCACAATCCAAAGGACTACAACGGACTGAAGTTC
>CBHFMJ010000209.1:0-4630 GCA_965994715.1 uncultured bacterium
ATGGAGGGATACCGACTGGACGCGGCCGCGACGGGCGCGGCGTTCACCACCGACGGATGGCTCCGCACGGGCGACGTCGGTGCGGTCGACGACGAGGGGCACCTCTCGATCTTCGGGAGGGCGGACCACGTGATCCGGACCGGCGCGGAGAAGGTCTGGCCCGAGGAGGTCGAGCGGGCGCTGTCGTCCCACCCGAAGGTGCGCGACGTGGCCGTCGCCGGCAGCCCCGATCCCGAATGGGGATCGCACGTGCGGGCGTTCGTCGTGCCGGCTCGATCGGAGGATCCGCCGTCGCTCGAGGAGCTGCGCGCCCACGGCACCGAGCAGCTGGCGCGGTTCAAACTCCCCCGCGAGCTGCAGCTGGTGGAGGAGATCCCTCGGACATCGATCGGGAAAGTGCGCCGCGGCGCGCTCCCGTGATCGCGCCCTCGGCCTCGGCGCCCTCGGCATCAGCGCCATGGCGACAAGGGCGCCAAACAGATGAAAGGCCCGAGTCCGGGAGGGGTGGACTCGGGCCTTCGCTCGGGGAGGTCCCCGAGGCCATCGAGGGGGTGACGGCCTCTCCGCGCCCGAGGGCGCGGGTCACTCTCCGGTAGTGGCTTCGTCCTGCCCGGAACGTGACTTGAGCCCTGCCGGTCAGGAGTTTCCGACCTCGAGCGGGCTAGACGGCGATCGCGCCGTGCTTGACGGCGAAGGCGACCGCCTCGAGCTTGGAGTGCACTCGGAGCTTGCCGAGGATGTTCCGGACGTGCGTCTGCACCGTTTGGGGGCTGATGAACAGCTTCGTGGCGATGCCCTCGTTCCGCATGCCCTCGGCGAGGAGCTGGAGGATCTCCCGCTCGCGATCGGTGAGGTCGTCGAGCAGCATCGAGGCCTCCCGGTGCGCCTCACGCTCGCGCGCGACCTGGGCGAGGAGCCGTGTGAGCGTCGTGGGATCGATCAGGACCTCACCCTCGGCCGCGGCCTTCGCGGCCGCGAGGACCTCCTCAACGGCCTCGCCCTTGCCGAGGAACCCCGACGCACCGGCCTCGACCGCCTCCACCAGCAGGCGATCCTCGTCGTGCGCCGTCATGATCACGACCTTCGTCGCGGGCGAGATCTCCTTGATCCGGCGGGTCGCCTCGATCCCGGACATCCCCCCTTTGAAGACGATGTCCATCAACACCACGTCCGGCAGATGTTCGGCGGAGAGCTCGATCGCCGTCTCGGGATCGTGGACGGGTGCGGCCACGAGTTGCAGGTCCCCGTCGAGGCCGACCACGGTCGAGAGGGCGTCCGTCAGGACCTTGTGGTCGTCGCAGATCAGGAGCGTGGTCACCGGGAGCCCGCCATTCATGCCTCCAGGGGAAGCCGGACGACGAGCATCGTACCCTCCGTGGGACCGTCCACGATCGAAGTCTCCCCCCCGTGCTCCTCGACGATCGCGCGGCAGATGAACAACCCGAGGCCCGTTCCCGGTCGATCCTCGTAGCCGATCGGGCGCCATCCGGCGAAGCGCTCGAAGACGCCGTCCCGTTCGCCCTCCGGGATCCCGGGCCCGCGATCGATGACGTGGATCAGCGCGTGGTCGACCTCCGACGTCAGGCGCACCGAGATCGGCGAACCCGTCGGCGAGAAGATCGCGGCGTTCTCGAGGAGCTGGCGGACCACGAACGCGACCTGGATGCCGTCGACGGGCGCCTCGACCTGCTCGTCGATCTGCATCTCGAGGGGATGGTCGCCAGTCTCCGCGGCGTCCGCGGCACCCCGCACGATCCCGCCGAGATCCTGCCTGCGGATGTCGAATCGGAGCGTCCCGGCGTCGAGCTTCAGCGCGAGGGCCACTTGTTCGACGGTGCGCTCGAGCTGGTCCGCCTCGTGGCGGATCAGCTCGAGGAATTCCCGCCGCTCGCCGTCATCGAGCCGGTCGTAGTGTGCGAGCGTCGTCCCCGCGAGGCCGCAAATCGTCGAGACGGGGCCCCGGATCTCGTGCGTGAGCTTCGCGACGAGAGCGGCCCGCTCCGCGAGGGTGTCATCCCGCCCATCGTCGCCGGTCACGCCCGCGAGTCTAGGGAGGAACGGCGCCCGGAGTCGGAACGGCGCCTACGGATGGGCGCCTACGAATAGGAGTGGTCCTCGTCCGGGAAGGTGCCCGCGTCGACCTCACGCATGAACGCCTCCACGGCACCGGTCATCACGCCGCGGAGATCGGCGAACTTCTTGGCGAGCTTCGGCACCCTCTCGTTGATCCCCAAGAGGTCGTGGATCACGAGCACCTGCGCGTCGCACGACGGACCCGCCCCGATCCCGATCGTGGGGATCTCCAGCGACCGGGTGATCTCGCCGGCGAGCTCCGCCGGCATGCCTTCCAGGACGATCGAGAACGCGCCCGCCTTCTCGAGCTGCTCCGCCTCATCCGCGACGCGGTGGGCCGCTTCGCCCCGGCCCTGCACCCGATATCCGCCCATGGCATGGACCGACTGCGGCGTGAGACCGATGTGCGCCATCACCGGGATGCCGATGTCGACCAGTCGATGGACGAGGTCGAGGTGGGGCCCCTCCAGCTTCACGGCGTGCGCGCCGCCCTCCTTCACCAGGCGGCCGGCGTTGCGCACACCTTCCTCGATCGAGACCTGGTAGGAGAGGAACGGTAGGTCGCCGATCACCATCGCCCGCTCGGCGCCCCTCGCGACGGCCCGGGTGTGGTGGAGCATCTCCTCCATCGTGACCGGGAGGGTGTCCTCGTAGCCGAGGACGTTGTTCCCCACGGAGTCGCCCACCAACAGCAGCGGGACCCCGGCTCGATCGAGGATCTGGGCGGTGGGGAAGTCGTAGGCGGTGAGCATCGTGAACCTCCGCCCGTCCGCCTTCCACACCTTGAGGTCGTGGATCGTGGTCATCGCTCGCGCCTCCTCTGAAGTGCACGGCAGTCGAGCGATTCTAGCCCACCCGATGTCGTACCTCGGTGCTACCGTCAGCGCAGGTCCCGTACACTGCTGGACGACCCTCAGGACTTCCTGCTCCCCCTTCGAGGGGGGCCGTCCAGACCAGAGGAGGTGGGGTTTGAGGGAGTACGAGAGCATGCTCATCCTGCCCGCCGCGGCCGACGAAGCCGTGGTGGGTACCGCGACCGACCGGATCGCAACGGTCGTCGCGAGGCATTCCGGAGCGGTGCGCAACATCGAGCGCTGGGGCCGGCGTCGCCTGGCCTACGAGATCGACGACCAGAGCGAGGGCTACTACGTCGTGGTCAGGTTCTCGGCGGAGCCTGCAGCCCAGACTGAGCTCGAGCGGACGCTGAACCTCGCGGACGAGATCCTGCGGTACAAGGTGATCGTCCTGGCCCCAACACGTGAGCAGAAGAAGAAGCAGATGGCATCTTCCCCCGCCTCCGCTGGCGGAGACGAGACACCCTAAGGGGAGTGAACGAACCATGGCGACGGACAACCAAGTGACCCTGGTCGGCAATCTGACCGACGACCCAGAGCTGCGCTACACCCCGAACGGGGCTGCGGTGTGCAAGTTCCGGATCGCCGTCAACCGTCGATTCCAGGACGCGAACGGCCAATGGAAGGATGGCGACACGTCGTACTTCACGATCAACGCCTGGCGGACGATGGCGGAGAACGCGGCGGAGTCCCTCACGCGCGGCACTCGCGTGATCGTCGCGGGCCGGCTCAACTACCGGACCTGGGAGAACCAGGACGGCGACAAGCGTTCGGCGATCGAGGTGGAGGCCGACGAGGTCGCCCCGAGCCTGAAGTGGGCGACAGCATCGGTGACGCGCCAGGCCCGCTCCGGCGGGGCGTCGAGCTCCGGCGACTGGGGCGAGAAGGTCGCCGCACCGGTCGGCGGCGGGACCGAACAGGAGGAGTCTCCTCTCGATGGCGGGTAGGGGAGGACCGAAGGAGCGCGGCCCCAAGCGGCGTCGCGAGAAGGACGACAAGGGCTGGCAGAAGCGCGGCAAGCGCAAGTATTGCCAGTTCTGTAAGGACAAGGTCGATCGCGTCGATTACAAGGACGTGATGACGCTCCGCAAGTTCGTGTCGGACCGAGGCAAGATCCGTGCGCGGCGCGTCTCGGGGAACTGCGTGCAGCACCAGCGCGATGTCGCGTCGGCCGTGAAGAACGCTCGCGAGATGGCGCTGCTGCCGTACTCGAGCCGATAGGACCGCTGCGATGAAGGTCATCCTGCAGAAGACGGTCGAACGCCTCGGCGATCCCGGCGATGTCGCGGACGTGGCCGACGGCTACGCGCGGAACTTCCTGATCCCTCGCGGCCTCGCCGTGCGAGCCGAGAAGGGGGCCGTGCGTCACGCCGAGAGCCTCAAACGCGCCCATCAAACGCGGACGAAGGCGCAGAAGGGCGAGTTCGAGGCGATCGCCGCTCGCATCATCCAGACCCCGGTCGTCGTGACGGCGCGGGCGGGCGAGGAGGGCAAGCTGTTCGGGTCGGTCACGGCGGCCGACATCGCGGAGGCGCTCTCGGCGGAGACGGGTGTCGCCGTCGACCGGCGCGACATCCATCTCGACGAGCCGATCCGCTCCCTCGGGACGCACGAGGTCACCGTCCACCTGCACCCCGAGCTTGACCCGGTCATCACGATCGACGTTCGAGCCCAGGAGTAGGCGCCCGTCGTGTGGCCCGCTC
>CBHFMJ010000210.1:0-4579 GCA_965994715.1 uncultured bacterium
ACCTGTTCGGAGCCAGAGACGTCCGGCGAGCTCGCCTCCTTCGCGCTTGGGAGGAAGACACGGCTTGTCGCTGCGACGTCGAGGGCGTGCGATTCGACTCCGTGGGAGCGGTGCGATTGAAGGGTCTCGCCAGCCCCTTGAACCTCTACCGAGCCCTCAGGGAAGTTGACCGCTGACGGATGGACTGGATACATCGAGAGAGGCGATCACCAAGCAGCCGGCTCGCACCGTTTGGCAGAGCAAGCCTTCAGATACCCGCGTCGATCAGCACGGCGCCTTCAGTGACCTCGGGTGAGGTGACCGACCCTACACCCCTTCTCGCTGGGCGCTCGGCGACTCGGGGACCCTGACTGTCTCATCCGTCGCGAGGATAGGAGACGAGGATCTGAATCCATTCGCGATGCAGTAGATGCCCAGCGACAGCTCCCAGAAGAACTCCGGGATCGTCGCGATGCCCTGCAGCGCGGATCCCCGCTCGGTCACGTCGAACATGATGGCGATCCCCGACGCCATGACGAGTGGACCACCGATGAGCCCTAGCATCGCCATCGCTCGTGGCACCAGGCCCGACCGGTACATCAGAAAGCCCAGGACCCCTCCGTTCGCGAGGCCTGCGAAGAAGCCCGGCCCGATCAGGAACGCTCGGTCATAGATCGCGAGGGTTCTGAAGATCCACCTGAGATCCCTCCTTAGAGTTGAACATGCTGTTCACCCATCCTGGGTGGCGCTCCAGCTGTCCCGGTCACCCTCCTCCCGGTCCCACGCTAGTCATGGGAGCACCTTCCGCGGCTTGGGGGAATGGCCTAGTGAGTAAGCAGGCCTTGGCGCCGTCGCCATCCACTCGTGACGGCTCGCATCTGAGCTCGGGTCCCCTCGCCAACGTACGGGGAATGACCGACACGCGCCGGACGGTAGCGGCGCTAGGGTCGATGGACGGCGATGATCGGAGGAGCCATGGCACGCGGATCCAACTCGCGCAGGTTGATCAGAGCGTTGGCAGCGGCGGGGGTGCTGCTCCTGTCGGTCGCGGGTCCCGCATCGGCGCAGGACGACGGTTCGGGCGCTGGCGAGAACGACCAGGTCGTCCTCACCGGACAACTGCTGATCGAGGCGGACCGGACCGTGGACACAGCCGTGATCTTCAACGGGCGCGCCACGGTCGAGGGGACCGTCCGGGAAGATCTGTTCGTGATGAACGGCGACACCGAGATCTCGGGCACGGTGAACGGTGACGTGGTGGTGTTCAACGGCGACGTCGCGGTGCTCTCCGGCGCCGAGATCGGCGGCGATCTCGTCACCCAGAGCACTCCGCAGGTTGAGGACGGCGCGACGATCCGTGGCTCGCAGACCAATATCGCGACGAAGTTCGACTACGACATGGGAGCTTTCGCCGGCCGTTTCGTGTGGTGGCTCGGCTACACGGTCTCGGTACTGATCCTGGGTCTCCTGCTGCTGGCCTTCGCGCCGCACCTGGACGAGGCCGTCGTCGAGACGATCCGGGCCCGGTTGGGCTCGAGCATCGGGTGGGGCGTCGCCCTCTTCTTCCTGCTGCCGATCGCCGCGATCCTCCTGCTCGTGACGGTCGTGGGGATCCCACTGGGACTCTTCGTGATGCTCGCGCTGGCTCTGATCTACACGATCGGGTACGCCGTGGCGACCCACGGGGTCGGGCGTTTGGTGATGCGATCCTCCTCGAGGTACGTCGCATTCCTCATCGGCCTGGTGATCCTTCGGGCACTCGCGCTGATCCCTGTCGTCGGGGGACTCCTCTGGCTGCTTGCGAGCGTGTGGGGACTCGGGCTGCTCGCGGTCGCGATCCGCGCTGGACGCACGCCGCGAGCGGTCACGACCGCCGGCGCGCCACCGCCGATGCCCGTAGCCAGCTGATCCCCGCTGCGGGTCCAGCCGCACGTTGCGATCCGACGGAGGGAGCGCGGCTGGAGAGCGGCGACGAGGAACGGGAGGTTGACATGGACGAAGGAGGGCACGCCTCTGCCGTCACGCCCGAGTTGGAGCCCGATGCCCAGCATGTCTCGAGAAGGTTCGTCGGGCTCCTGAAGGCGCGCGACGTGCGGCTGACCGGTTCCGCCGCAGGATTCGTCGCAGCCGGAGGCAACCTGTCGGTCCTGAATGGAGGCTGCGGTCCGGTCCTGACGGGAGGGAGTATCACGATCCGGAACGGCGGTTGCGGTCCAGTGATCGCGCAGGGAGATGCGTCGATCGAGAACGGTGGCACGCAAGCCATCCTCGCGGCAGGAAGCGCCAAGATCGGCCGGAAAGCCTTCGTCGGCCTCGTCGCGTCGCCGAAGGTCACGATCGAGCAAGGTGGGCGAGTTCTGCTGAGTTCGCCGATGTCTCTCGCCGTGGGCGTCGGCATCGGGTCCGTGGTCGTGTTGCTCTCTCGTCTGATGCGAAGGTAGTCGCGGACCGAGGGTCGTAGCCGCGGCCGCGGAGAGCTCGCTCCAACTCGTCGAGGTGCTCACTTCGGTGCTCGCCGCGGGCTGGATAGATGGGCTGTCCGGGTCGAGCGGAGCCATCCGGTCGTGGGGCAACTCGGCACGCGTGCATCCGTCTCCTCCGCGATCCGTATCGCGAGTTCGGGTGCCGCCCTCCGTGCGACTGCGGTCTCCCGATCGGGCCAATAGCTCCCGGCGCCGGCGCCGCCTCGGGGCGCCGAGGGCGATCGCGTGCCACGCATGATGGTTCGAAGCGAGGTGACCGGTGAGGGACTCAGTCGAGATGCCGACGGGAACGGTCACCTTCCTGTTCAGTGACATCGAGGGAAGCACCCGACTGGTCCAGACGCTCGGCGATGACTATCCGGAGCTCCTCGACCAGCCCAGCGTCTGCTGCGAGGGGCTTTCGCAGACGGTGGAGGTGTCGTCGGCGGCACTGATCTGAGGGCCGAAGGTTTACAGGCGTACCCTCCCGATACCGCGCCCGCTGCTTCGGCGGCAGGAGAACAGGGGTGTTCGGAATGGGATCGAGCGACGGCGGCCACGCGACTCGGACCGTTCCCGCCCGCGGATTCCCGGACGGTTTCCACTGGGGTGTAGCGACGTCGGCGTACCAGATCGAGGGCGCATGGGAGGAGGACGGCAAGGCGTATCGATCTGGGACACGTTCGCCCATACGCCCGGCAAGGTCGCCAACGGCGACAGCGGCGATGTCGCCAACGACCACTACCACCGGTACGAGGAGGATGTGGCGCTGATGAAGGACATCGGGGCCACCGCCTACCGTTTCTCGATCTCCTGGCCTCGGATCTTCCTCGACGGGGCCGGCGTGCCGAACCCCAAAGGCCTCGACTTCTACAACCGCTTGGTCGACGAGTTGCTGAACGTGGGGACCGAGCCATTCGCCACCCTCTTCCACTGGGACCTCCCTCAGACGCTGCAGGACCGCCACGGCGGCTGGCAGTCGGCCGAGACGTCCAGGCCTTCGCCGAGTACGCCGGGTACATCGCCGAGCAGCTGGGCGATCGCATCAAGCACATCTTCACCCTCAATGAATCCCGCTCGTTCACCGACTAGGGGCACCAGGGCATGGAGGCCGACATCGGTGGCGGCAAGACCCATCGGGTGCTCCTCGCGCCGGCGCTCCAGCTCTCGGATGGCGAGCTGAACCAGGTGCGGCACCATGCGGTGCTCGCACACGGCCTGGCGGTCCAGGCGATCCGCGGGCGCGGGGCGAGTGACATCAAGGTCGGTTTCGCCGAGAACATGGAGGTCGCGGTGCCGACAGTGGACACCGCCGCCCACGTCAAGGCCGCGGAAGCCTGCACGCGCGAGACCAACGCGCCGTTCGCGACCGTGATGCTGGAGGGCATCTACACGGATACCTATCTCGAGAGGCCGGGGCCGACGCGCCACGATTCACCGATGAGGAACTCCGGACCATCGCAGCGCCACTCGACTTCATCGGGATCAACGTCTATCGGCCGATGGCGTACGTGGAGCCGTCCGATGACCCGCCGGGGTACCACGCCGTCCCGATCAACTCCTCCCATCCGAAGATGAAGTCGGGCTGGCACATCCTCGGGGAGGTTCTGTATCGGGGGCCGCGCCACGTGCAGTCATCGTGGGGAGCGACCTCGATCTATGTCACCGAGAACGGGTGTGCGGCCGAGGACGCGCCCGCCAACGATGGCCGCGTCTACGCCTCGGATCGGGTCATGTTCCTGCGCGGCTGCCTGGGGGAGCTGCAGCGCGCCACGTCCGAAGGCATGCCTGTCGACGGCTACTTCCTCTGGAGTGCCCAGGACAACTTCGAGTGGAGGGACGGCTTCGGCGACCGGTTCGGGCTGATCTACGTCGACTTCGACACACTCGAGCGCATCCCCAAGCTGAGTGCCGAATGGTTCCGGGAGGCAGCGCTGCGCAACGCCGTCGTGTGGAGGACCGATCGAGCCAGTGAGTGAGCCGACAGAGAACACCGACGAGCACCGGCGCTTCGCGCGGAGGCACGATCCAACCAGGGTGATGGCGCTCTCGGATGGCGTGTTCGCGATCGTGATCACGCTGCTGGTGCTGGAGGTCCATGTTCCAGATCTGTCGGGGGGACGACGTCTCGCGGACGC
>CBHFMJ010000211.1:0-4575 GCA_965994715.1 uncultured bacterium
ACGACCCTCACGACCGCCGCGGCCAGCGCCTCGCCTGCCTCCTCCCGATCGCGGAACACTGTCTCGATCATCGCACCCGCGTTGCTCGGTCCGCCCGCCCGCGACTAGCATGGCTCACGTCCCCACGGACCCGAGGAGGCACCTGGTGGTTCACGCGTACATCCTGATCCAGACGGAGGTGGGCAAGGCCGCGTCCGTCGCCAACGCCGTGCGGAACACCACAGGGGTCACCGAGGCCGAGGACGTAACGGGTCCCTACGACGTGATCGTGCGCGCCGAGGCGGACAGCGTGGACGACCTGGGCAAGCTGGTGGTCGCACGCATCCAGGCGGTCGAGGGCATCACCCGGACCCTCACGTGCCCGGTGGTCCACCTCTGACGAGACACCGCCCAGAGGACGCCTCCCCCGCTTCGGCTCAGCCGCCCAGAGCCCGGACACCGGCGCTCTTGCGCTCTGCTTCGTGCCGTTCGACGGCGAGATCGAGCAGGCGCTCCACGAGCTCACCGTAGGGCAGCCCCGATGCCTCCCAGAGCTTCGGGTACATCGAGATCGACGTGAACCCCGGGATCGTGTTGAGCTCGTTGAGCCACAGCTCGTCCCCGCCGAGCAGGAAGAAGTCCACCCGCGCCATCCCGGCGCACTTGAGCGCTCCGAACGCGGCCACGGCGAGGCGCTGGACGTCCTCCAGGACGCGGGGCTCGAGGTCCGCGGGGATCTCGAGCCGGGCCCCGTGCTCGTCGAGGTACTTCGCCTCGTAGTCGTAGAACGCGTGGTCCTGCGGAACGATCTCACCCGCGACGGAGGCGACCGGATCGTCGTTGCCGAGGACAGCGCATTCGATCTCCCGGGCACCCTCGGCCGTCTTCTCGACCAGCGCGTCCCGCGCGAACCGGAACGCCTCCTCGAGACCGGCGGCGAGCTCCCCGGTGTCGTGCACCTTCGAAACACCCACGGAGGAACCGAGCGTCGCCGGTTTCGTGAAGAGAGGGTAGCCGAGCGCCTCCGCGGCCGCCTCGATCGCCTCGGGATCGTCGACCCAGGCCGACTCCCGCACCGCCTCGTACGGACCGACGGGGAGCCCCGCCGCGACGAACAGCCGCTTCTGCACGTCCTTGTCCATCCCGAGAGCGGAGCCGAGGACGCCCGCACCGACGTACGGGACGCCGGCGAGCTCGAGGAGGCCCTGCACCGTGCCGTCCTCGCCGTAGGGCCCGTGGAGCACGGGGAAGACCACGTCGATCGGCTCACGCGATCCGTCGGCCCCGACGATCTCCGCCGACATCCCCTCGGCTACGAGCTCCACGGATCCGCCGCTGCCGTCGGTGACCTCGGGCAGGCGGCCGGTCTCGGACGGGAGAGCCGGCGGGCCCGCGAGGCGATGCCAGCGGCCCTCCCGGGTGATCCCGATCGGGATCACCTCGGTCCGCTCCGGATCGAGCGCATCGATCACCGAACGAGCGGACAGGCACGACACCTCGTGCTCGGCCGACCGGCCGCCGAACAGGACGGCGACGCGCCGGCGCTTCATGCCTTGTCGAGGGCCCGGGTGAAGTCCTCGATCAGATCGTCGGGGTCCTCGCGCCCGACGGCCACCCGCAGGAGCCCGTCGGCGATCCCCGCCGACCGCCGTGCCTCGGGATCGACCTGTCGGTGGGTTGTGGAAGCGGGGTGCGCGACCAGGGTCATCACGCTCCCCAGGCTCCCGCCGATCCAGCCCAGCTCCAGCGCCTCCGCGACCCGGCTGCCTGCCTCCAGACCTCCCACCACCTCGAAGGCCAGCGTGCCCCCGAACCCTCGCAGCTGGCGTGCAGCGATCTCGTGCTGCGGATGCGAGGCGAGCGCCGGATAGTGGACACGCTCGACGGAGGGATGGGCGACGAGCGCTTCGGCCAACCTTCCCGCGGACGCACAGTGGTGGTCCATCCGCAGGCCGAGGGTCGAGAGGCCGCGCAGACAGAGCCAGGCCTCCAGCGGTTGCATGCTCCCCCCCAGGTCGATGACGGTGGCGCGCAGCCTCCGGAAGAGATCCTCGTTCGTGCACGCGACCCCGCCGATGAGATCCGCGTGCCCGCCGATGTACTTCGTCGCGGAGTGCAGCACCACGTCGAAGCCCAGGCCGATCGGAGTGCAGAGGTAAGGGGACGCGAACGTGTTGTCGACGGCGGACAGAACCCCCGCGTCCCGGCACAGCTCGGCGAGCACCGCCAGATCCGGAACCGTGGTCGTGGGATTCACGATCGTCTCGCAGTAGAAGAGATCGGCGCCGGGGAGGGCGTCACGGACCTGGTCGACGTCCGTGGGGTCCACGAAGGTCGTCTCGATCCCGAAGCGAGGCAGGACATGCTGCAGCATCGACACGGTGCCGCCGTAGAGCGCCGTGCCCGCCACGATCCGCGAACCCGCGCTCGCGACGGTCAGGAGGAGCGAAGAGATGGCCGCCATGCCAGAGGCGAATCCGATCGCGGACTCCGACTCTTCCAGATCGGCCATCGCGGACTGGAACGCGTCGACGGTGGGGTTCCCGTACCCGCGCGAGTACACGTAGCCCGGACCGTCGAAGCGGATCGCGCGCGCGAACTCCTCGTTCGTCTCGAACCGGAACGTCGAGGTCTGGAAGATGGGCACGCTGCTCGACAACTGCTCGGGCAATGCCGGCCGATGAGGGTGCACGGTGCGCGTCTGGAACCGGCGCCGTTTCCCCGGGTCGCTCATGGCGGGCAGCCTACTTCGTCCACCGTCGCGGGTACCGGTCACGGAGATCGACGGCGAGCCGGGTGATCGCGTCCATCACCTCCTCGGTGAGCGCACGCACATCCACCTGCCGCCCGTCCGGTTCGGCGGGGAGCGAGATCGCCTCGCCGACCGTGGTCCATATCGGTCGGCCGAACGTCAGGGATCCGCGTCCCGACTTCTGCCAGACGGCGCGCGATCCCCAGCTGGCCATCGGGATGATCGGCACGCCGCTCGCGAGCGCCACGCGGACGAGCCCGGTCTTGCCCTCCATCGGCAATCCGTCGTCGCGCGCCGTGACCGTGCCTTCGGGGTAGACGACGATCACCTCCCCGCGATCGAGCGCTGCGATGGCGAGGTCGAGCGAAGATCGGTCGCGCGTGCCCCGCGAGACCGGGATCTGGCCGGCCCCGCGGAGCGCGCGCCCAACCACGGGGATCTTGAACAGGTCTTCCTTCGCGAGGAACCGCGGGCGGCGGTGGGCACGCACGATGGCGTATCCGTTCGTCAGAGGATCCAGGTAGGAGATGTGGTTGCATGCGACGATCGCCGGTCCGCTCGTGGGGATGCGATCCAGATGCTCGTACGACAGGCGGAACCAGAACCGCAGTGGCGGGAGCGCCACCGCCTTGGCGACGTGATACCAGGGCTCCGTTGCCGTCCCTCCTCGCTCGAGCGCCGTGAGGGTACCGCGAGGGCTCGCTAGGCTGGCGAGCTCGTGCGCGCGATCGCCCTCCCCGTGAAGTCCCTCGGCCACGCGAAGTCCCGGCTGTCCTCGCTCCTCGCTCCGCTCGAGCGGGGCGCGCTCGCCCTGGCGATGTTCGAGGACGTCTTGGACGCCACCCTGGCCGTCGACGGCTGGGAGACGTGGGTCGTCTCCTCCGACGAGAGTGTTCTGGAGATCGCCCTGGCTCGGGGGGCGCACGGGATCTCGGAGCTGCGACCGACGCTCCGCTCCGCGACGCTCCAGATCGAGGCGGAGGCCGCGGCCCGATCCACGGAGGCGCTCGCGATCCTCCTGGCCGATACACCGCTCGTGACCCTCGAGTCACTGCGAGCGGCGCTGCACACGCTCGGTCCCGTGGTGATCGCCCCGTCCTCGGACGAACGGGGCACGAACCTCCTGCTCCGCCGGCCGCCCGGGGCCATCCCAAGCCGCTTCGGTCCGGATTCGTTCCGGCGACACCTCCAAACGGCCGCCGAACGCGGCCTGCCGACGGCCGTCGTCGAGCGGGAGGAGCTGTCCTTCGACGTGGACGAGCCGGGCGATATCCTCACGGTGCTCGAGACCCGGCGCCCGGGGCGGACGCTCGACGTGTGCCGGGACATGGATCTCGCCGGCAGGCTGGCGGCACGGACCTGACAGGAGCGAACGTGGATCAGGGGACGATCAAGGACTTCGACGAGGAGGGTCGCACCGGCGTGCTGCTCACCGACGACCGCGCGGAGGTCGTGATCGACGCAGACTCGCTCGATGCCTCGGGGATCCGCACGCTGCGGATCGGTCAGCGGGTGAAGTTCGAGACGGAGGAGCGAGACGGGGCGACGGTCGCTCGTTCCCTGCGCATCGTGACCTGGGACTGACCGCGCCGTCCTAGCCGGAGTTGTTGCCCAGGACCTGGTGGCGGAACTCCTTGCCCGGCGTGAACGCCGGGAGGTCGCGCTCCGGGACGACGATGGGGACGTCGGGCTGCCGAGGATTGCGGGCGATCCGACGGTTGCGATGTTTCCGCTCGAACGTTCCGAAGTCCGCGAGGGTGACGCGATCGCCTTCCACCACCGTTTCGCGGACCGTGTTGATCGCCGCGTCGATCACGCGGCCGACCTCGGCCTTGCTCAGGCCG
>CBHFMJ010000212.1:0-4547 GCA_965994715.1 uncultured bacterium
GACGCCGAGGTTCAGACCGTGAACGACGAGGCGATCTCGATCCGCACGCCTTCGCTCTCGGCAGAGGGAGAGGGCAGCGCGGAGGCGATCCGCCGCGATCTGGCCGAGCAGTCGGGGATCGATCCGGTCGACGTGAACATCGAGGACGTGGGGCCGACCTGGGGCGGCGAGATCTCGCGCAAGGCAGCGATCGGGCTGGTGATCGTGCTGGCCGCGATCATGGGCTACATCACGCTCCGGTTCGAGCTGAAGATGGCGATCGGGGCGATCATCGCGCTGGTCCACGACGTCGTGATCACGGTCGGCGTGTATGCGCTGACGGGACGGGAGGTGACGCCGGAGACCGTGATCGCGGTGCTCACGATCCTCGGGTTCTCCCTCTACGACACGGTCGTGATCTACGACAAGATCAAGGAGAACCTCGAGACGCAGTCGTTGGTGGGGAGGCTCGGGTCGGACGGAACGATCGATCTCTCCCTCAACCAGGTGCTGATGCGATCGGTGAACACGTCCCTCGTGGTCCTGCTCCCGATCCTGGCACTGCTGCTCTTCGGTGGCGAGACGCTCAAGGACTTCGCGTTCGCGATGTTCATCGGCACGGCGATCGGCGTGTACTCGTCGATCTTCCTCGCCGCGCCGCTCCTCGCGGTGCTGAAGAAGCGGGAGGCGCGATTCCGACAGCTCGAGCAGAAGCTCACGGACCGGGAACGGGTGGTGGCGCGGCGGGCGGCGACCGCGCCCGCGGCCACGCCCGGCGCGAGCACCGGCGAGGCGGCCGCCGCCCGCGCGACCGCCCGGACCGCGACGACCGGGCGACCCGGACAGAAGTCGAAGCGGCGCAAGCCGCCGGCCAAGCGCAAGCGGAGGTGAGGTCGTGGAGATCGAGCAGATCAAGGCGCTGATCAGGGACGTGCCCGACTTCCCGGAACCGGGCATCGTCTTCAAGGACATCACGCCGATCCTGGCGCACGCCGACGCGATGTCGACGATCATCGACCTGATCGTCGTCCACTTCGGCCGGGGCACCGTCGACAAGGTCGTCGGGATCGAGGCCCGTGGGTTCATCCTCGCGGCCCCGGTGGCGTACCACTTCAACGCCGGCTTCGTGCCGATCCGCAAGCAGGGCAAGCTCCCCTGGGAGACGGCGTCCGAGGAGTACGCGCTCGAGTACGGAACGGCCACGCTCGAGCTCCACCGGGACGCGATCGAGCAGGGCGAGCGCGTCCTGATCGTCGACGACGTCTTGGCCACCGGCGGGACGGCACAGGCGGCGGTCTCGCTCGTCGAACGCTGCGGCGGTGTGATCCGCGGGATCTCGTGCCTGATCGAGCTCGAGTTCCTGAAGGGGCGCTCGAAGCTCGAGGACTACGAGGTCCACACGTTCATCCAGTACTGAGCCCGGCACGGCTCGACCGGTGTGCTCCCGAGCTCCACAGACGGCGTCCCCTACACTTGGTGCAGGAGGCGAGCGTGGGCAGCACCGAGCAGGACGTACCGGTCGAGCGGGTCGATGAAGAGCCGCAGCCCGTCACGCCCGAGCGCGGCCGGCTGCTCCCGGGGATCCCTCGGCCCAGGCTCCGACGGGGCGAGCAAGGACCCCCGAACAGCCTGGCCCCCGTCCTGAAGAGGGTCCGTTCCTACAACCCCAAGGCCGACACGAAGCTGCTCGAGCGAGCCTACCGCTACGCGGAGGAGGCCCACGAGGGCCAATTCCGCCTCTCCGGGGAGCCCTACGTCGAGCATCCGGTGGCCGTGACCGGCATACTCGCGGACCTGAAGCTGGACACCACGACGCTCACGGCGGCCCTCCTGCACGACACGGTCGAGGACACCCAGGTGGGCCTCGGGGACATCGAGCAGGAGTTCGGCAACGAGGTCGCTCGCATCGTCGACGGACTGACGAAGCTCGACAAGCTCGAGTTCCGCAGCGGCGAGCTCGCGCAGGCGGAGAACGTCCGCAAGATGATCGTCGCGATGGCGGGCGACATCCGGGTCCTGCTCGTCAAGCTCGCGGACCGTCTCCACAACATGCGCACCCTCGCGCCGCTCTCAGAGGAGCGCCAGCGCAAGATCGCGAACGAGACGCTCGAGATCCACGCGCCGCTCGCGAACCGCCTGGGAGTGCAGGAGCTGAAGTGGGAGCTCGAGGACCTCGCGTTCAAGACGCTCAACCCGGGTCCCTACCGCGAGATCGCGAACCTCGTCGAGAGTCGCAGAGGAGAGCGGCAGCAGCTCCTGGAGGGCGTCAAGGAGGCCCTCCGGGCGAAGCTCAAGGAGCTCGGCGTGAAGGCGGACGTCGAGGGTCGCCCGAAGCACCTCTATTCCATCTACGAGAAGATGGTGATCCGCGGCAAGGAGTTCAACGAGATCCACGACCTCGTCGGTCTCCGCGTCCTGGTGCCCTCGCTGCGCGACTGCTACGGCGCCCTCGGTGCCGTCCACGCGCTCTGGAAGCCGATCCCGGGCCGTTTCAAGGACTACATCGCGATGCCGAAGTCGAACATGTACCAGTCGTTGCACACGACCGTGGTGGGACCGAAGGGCATCCCCCTGGAGATCCAGATCCGGACGCAGGACATGCACCGCACGGCCGTGTTCGGCATCGCCGCGCACTGGCGCTATAAGGAGGGCAGCAAGTCCTCGAGGGAAGCACAGGACATGGCCTGGCTCGGCCAGATGATGGATTGGCTGAAGGACATGGCCGATCCGCAGGAGTTCATGGAGGGTCTGCGGATCGATCTGTCGGGCGGGCGGGTCTTCTGCTTCACCCCGAAGGGCGACGTGCAGAACCTGCCGCAAGGCGCCACACCGGTGGACTTCGCGTACTCGATCCACACGGAGGTCGGCCACCGCACGGTGGGGGCCAAGGTGAACGGGAAGCTCGTCCCGCTCGACTACGAGCTCCGCACCGGGGACACCGTCGAGATCCTCGCGTCGAAGGCGCAGGGCGAGGGACCGAGCCAGGACTGGCTCCAGTTCGTGAAGACGCCACGGGCCAGGACGAAGATCCGCCAGTGGTTCAGTCGTGGCCGCCGCGAGGACGCGATGGAGTCCGGGCGCGATGCCGTCAAGACGTTCGTGCGCCGGCAGGATCAGACGTTCAAGCGCCTCGCGTCCGAGGAGACGATCGCGGCCGTCGCGGCGGATCTGAAGTATCCGGACGTTGAGGCCCTCTACGTCGCGGTCGGCGAGGGGCACGTGTCTCCGCAATCGATCGTCGCGCGGATGTCACGCCTGGTCTCCGGGACACCGGACGAGGACGTGACGGAGGTCCCGCTCGCTCGCCCGGTGCGGATCGGGAAGCCCGACATCTCCAAGGGCGTCGTGGTGCGAGGTTTGGGGGACGTCTGGGTGAAGCTCGGACGGTGCTGCACGCCGGTGCCGGGGGATGCGATCGTGGGATTCGTCTCCCGCGGCCAGGGCGTCTCCGTCCACCGCGACACATGTCCCAACCTCCGGACGCTCCAGCGGCGTGAGCCGGAGCGGATCATCGACGTGGACTGGGCGGAGGGCAAGCCCACTTCGTTCTCGGTGGCGATCCAGGTGGAGGCCCTCGACCGCACACGATTGCTCTCCGACGTGGCCACCGTCCTGTCCGACAGCCACGTCAACATCCTCGCCGCCACCTCCAGCACGGGGCGGGACCGCATCACGCGCCTCCGGTTCACGTTCGAGATGGCCGATGTGACGCACCTCTCGTCGCTGCTGGCGGCGGTGAAGCGGGTGGAGAGCGTCTACGACGCCTACCGCGTCGTCCCGAGCTAGGGGAGTGGGCTCCGGGAACTGGATCGGCTACTACGACGCTCAGGAAGGTCGCGAACCTCGCGAGCTGCTGACGGAGGTTCTCCGGGCGTTCGATGCCGATGGCCGGGTGGGGAGCGCCGTCGATCTCGGGTGCGGCGACGGAGCCGACTCGCTGGCCCTCCTCGAGCGGGGCTGGGATGTGCTGTCGATCGACGCCCAGGACGACGCGATCCGGCGTCTCCGCGCGCGGCTCACGGACGACGTGGCCGCGCGGTCGACCACCGTTGTGTCCCCGATGCAGGTCGTCGATCTGCCCCGGGCGGACCTCGTGTTCGCGAGCTTCAGCCTCCCGTTCTGTCCGCCGGAAGCGTTCCCGGACCTGTGGGCTCGGATCCGGGCGTCGCTCCACCCGGGTGGCCGCTTCGCGGGTGAGCTGTTCGGCGATCGCGACACGTGGGCATCCGATCCCGAGATGACGTTCCACGACGTCGACGCCGCTCGTGCGCTGTTCGACGGGCTCGAGCTCGAGTCCTTCGTCGAGGAGGACGAGGACGGCGAAGCCTTCGAGGGGCCGAAGCACTGGCATGTGTTCCACGTGATCGCGAAGCGGACGGATGCCGGATGAGGGTCGTGTTGCAGCGGGTACTCCGCGCGTCCGTGGCGGCGGACGGAGGAACCATCGCTGAGATCGGACGTGGCTACCTGCTCCTGGTCGGCGTCGGGCGCGGCGATCCGGCGGATGAGCCCGAGCGGCTGGCGGAGAAGATCGTGAACCTGCGTCTGTTCGCCGACGACCAGGGGAA
>CBHFMJ010000213.1:0-4546 GCA_965994715.1 uncultured bacterium
CTTCGAGATGCTCGGCAACTTCTCGTTCGGCGACTACTTCAAGGCCGACGCGATCGCCTGGGCGCACCAGCTCGTCACCGAGGGATACGGGATCGACCACGACCGGCTCTGGGTGACGGTGTACGAGGAGGACGACGAGGCGGTGCAGGGCTGGGTCGACGGCGTGGGCCTCTCCCCCGACCGCATCGTCCGCCGGGGGATGACGGATGCGGACGGCGAGCTCGCGAACTATTGGCACACCCACGCGGCCGGCCCGGGCGGTCCGTGCAGCGAGATCTTCGTCGATCGCGGGGCCGAGTACGGACCGGAGGGCGGCCCGGACGTGGACGAGGAACGGTTCATGGAGATCTGGAACCTCGTCTTCATCCAGGATCGGATCGACCAGGAGCTCCGTTTCGTCGAGCCTCTCCCCGCGAAGAACGTCGACACGGGCTCGTCGCTGGAGCGTGTGGCGGTGGTGCTTCAGAACGTGGACAGCGTCTTCGAGACGGACCTGCTCCGTCCGTTGCTCGAGGTGGCGGAGTCCCTGTCGGGTCGCACGCACGGCCGGGACGGCCACGTCGACACGTCCCTGAAGATCATCGCCGAACATGGCCGGGCGACCGCGTTCCTGATCGCGGACGGGGTCCAGCCGGCGAACGAGGGACGCGGCTACATCCTGCGGCGGATGCTGCGCCGGATGGTCTCGCACGCCCGGGCGCTCGGGATCGAGCGCGCCGTGATGGATCCGATCATCGACGTCGTGGTGGCGACGTTCGGCGACGCGTACGCGTCGCTCCGGGACAACGAGGCGTTCGTTCGGCAGGTGGCGGGGTCCGAGGAGGAACGGTTCGCGGGCACGCTCCGGCAGGGGCTCGTCCTGTTCGACGACGCGAAGGGGAGAGCCCGTGACGGACGGATCACGGGAGACGACGCCTTCAAGCTCTCGGACACGTTCGGGTTCCCCTTGCAGCTCACGGAGGAGCTCGCGGCGGAGGCGGGCCTGTCCGTGGACGTCGATCGGTTCGCGGCGTTGCTCGAGGAGCAGCGCGATCGGGCGCGGCGCGCCGCCAAGAAGGTGCCGATCGGCCTCGACGCCAGGGCGACTCCTCCCACGACGTTCGTGGGCTACGAGACCCTGGAGTCCGACGCCACGATCGTGACGATGCTCGATCCGGAGTTCCGCGAGCTGCCCGTGGCCGAGGAGGGTCAAGACGTCCGGATCTTCCTCGACCGCACCCCGTTCTACGCGGAAGGGGGTGGCCAGGTGGGCGATCGCGGCCTGATCCGGACGCCCTCGGGCGTGATCAGGGTCGACGACACCGTGCCCGCGGGCGATCGATCGATCCTGCACACGGGTGTGGTGGAGTCGGGCGAGGTCCGGGCGGGCGCGGAAGCGCACGCCGAGGTCGACGCGGATCGTCGCGAGGCGACCGCCCGAGCGCACACCTCCACGCACGTCGTCCACGCGACGCTCCGGGAGCTGCTCGGAGACCACGCCCGCCAGGCGGGCTCGCTCGTCGAGCCGGGCCGCCTCCGCTTCGACTTCCCGCATCCCTCGGCGGTCTCGTCGGAGCAGCTGGACGAGGCCGAGCTGATCGCGAACCGCCGCCTGGCCGCGGACGACGCTCCGAGAGACTTCGAGACCTCGATGGAGGAAGCGGAGCGCCTCGGTGCCGTGATGCTCTTCGGAGAGAAGTACGGCGACGTCGTCCGCGTGGTCGAGATCGGGGACTATTCGCGCGAGCTCTGCGGCGGCACCCATGTGCCGAGGACGGGGTACATCGGGGTGATCCGGTTCCTCCATGAGGGGTCGATCGGCGCCGGGATGCGCCGCGTCGAGGCGCTCGTCGGGCCGGACGCCCTCCGGGAGATCAACGCCGAACGCGCGCTCCTGCACGACCTGGTGGCGGCGATCGGCAGCACCGATCCGCGGAGCGCGATCGATCACGCGCGGAAGGTGATCGAGGAGAACAGGCGGCTCCGCAGCGCGCTGGGCGCGCTCCAGAAGGGGGACCGGGACGCCGTCATCGCCGCCCTCGTGGACGGCGTCCTCGAGGTCGACGGCCTCGGCCTCGTCGTCTCGGAGGTGGCGGGGGAAGATGCGAGCGGCCTCCGGGAGCTCGCACGGAAGATCCGCGACCGGTTCCAGGGCCGCGCGGTCGCCGTCGTGCTGGGGGGCGGGGCGGACGGGAAGGCCCAGCTGGTGGCGGCGTCGACGCCCGAGGCTGTCGCCAAGGGTGTCACGGCGCCCGAGCTGCTCCGGGAGGCGGCGACCGTCATCGGCGGCGGAGCCGGCGGCAAGGACATCCTGGCGATGGCCGGTGGCCGGGACGTCTCCGCCGTCGGCCGGGCGCTCGGCGGGATCCCCGCTCGCGCCCGGGAGCTCCTCGCGGCCACCTCGTGATCGCACCCGGGCCGGTCCTCGGGCTCGATCTGGGCGACGCCCGGATCGGGGTCGCGATCTCCGATCCCGAACGGCGGGTCGCGGTGCCGGTCGGCACCGTGCACGTCGGGCGGCCGCCCGGTGAGCTCCTGGCGATCGCCGAGTTGGTACGGGAGCGAGGGGCGTCGCTGATCGTGGTCGGGCTCCCGCTCTCCCTCCGGGGCGAGCACGGAGCGCGGGCCGGGCACGCGGACGCGTTCGTGGACGCGCTCGGGGGAGTCGTGGAGGTTCCCGTCGAGCTGCAGGACGAGCGATTGTCGACCGTGGAGGCGGAGCGGGCGCTCGCCGCCGCGGGAACCCGTGGGCGGGGGCGTCGCCGCGTGGTCGATGCCTCCGCCGCCACCGTGATCCTCCAGGCCTGGCTGGACGCGCGCGGGAGCAACGGCTGAAGACGGGAGGCCCGGTATCCTCGCGGTCATGTCGGCGGACCCGAGCCTCCGGCGCGCGGGGCGAGGCGGCCGTCCTCGCCGGCTGTCCCTCGTCGTCGCAGTCCTCTTGTTCCTCGGCGTCGTAGGTGCCGGCGCGTGGGCGCTGAACCACTACCGGACCTGCCAGGAACCCCCGCCCGGTCCGAAGCGAGCCGTGACGTTCAACGTCGAGGAGAACACCCCCGCGCAGGAGGTCATGGAGGGTCTCCACGACGAGGGAGTGATCGCGTGCGGGGGGTTCGTGGGGGACCTGCTCATGCGGGGCACCGGCAAAGCGGACCAGATCCGCGCGGGCTCCTTCGAGCTCACGACCGGGATGACGCTCGATTCGGCGCTCGACGTCCTGACGACGCCCCCTCCCGAGGTGCCCACCGTCGAGCTCGTGATCCCCGAAGGGTTCCGTCTCACGCAGATCGCGGAACGGGTCCAGGACGATCTCGGGATCTCGGCGAAGCGGTTCCTGAAGGAGGTGGAGAGCGGGCGGTACGTCCTTCCGCCCTACCTCCCGGCAGGATCGGCGTCGCCCGAGGGGTTCCTCTTCCCCAAGAGCTACGAGTTCGTCGAGGAAGGGCTGTCCGCTCGCGTCGTGGCGGAGGAGCTCCTCGAGCAGTTCGGGACCGAGGCGGAGGCCCTGCCCTTCGACCGGACGGAGCAGCTCGGCGTCTCCCCGTACGAGCTCGTGATCATCGCGTCGATGATCGAGGAAGAGGCCCGGGTCGACAGGGACCGGAGGGTGATCGCCGGCGTGATCTACAACCGCCTGCGCATCGGGATGGCGCTCGGGATCGACGCCACCCTCCTCTACGACGATCCCACGCCCGACGGGGAGCTCTCGTCGGACGATCTCGCCCACGACACCCCCTACAACACCCGGATCAACGGCGGGCTCCCTCCCACGCCGATCGCCAGTCCGGGAGAGAAGTCGCTCAAGGCGGCCCTCGACCCGGCGGATACGGAGTTCCTCTACTACGTGCTCTGCGGAGCGGACGGTCACCACAAGTTCGCGCTCACGCTCGGCGAGCACAACCGGAACGTCGATGCGTGCCTCGGCTGAGGCCGGGATCGGCGGCGCCACCCACGTCACCGGGATCGTGGGGTGGCCGGTGGAGCACAGCCTGTCGCCCGCGATCCACAACGCGGCCTTCGCCGCGGCCGGGCTCGATTGGGCCTACGTGCCGCTCCCCGTCCCCCCGGAGGGCCTCCCCGAGGCGCTGACCGGCCTCGCCCCGCTCGGGTTCCGGGGCGTCAACGTCACGATGCCGCACAAGACCGAGGCCGCAGACCTGCTCGAGGAGTTGTCGGAGGACGCGCAGCTCCTGCGGGCGGTCAACACGATCGTCGTCCGCGGCGGCGCGCTCGAGGGCCACAACACCGACGCGCCCGGGTTCGGACGGTTCCTCCGTCGGGACGCGGGATTCGATCCGGCGGGTGCCGAGGCCCTGATCTATGGCGCGGGCGGCGCCGCCCGCGCCTGCGCCCTCGCCCTCGCCCGGGCGGGGGTCGGACGGATCACCGTGGCGGCGCGCGACGAGGCCCGCGCGGCGCCGCTCGCGTCGATCGTCCAGTCGGTGGGCGTTCCGCTCGCCGTGGTGCGCCCCGCAGACGTGGAGGGCTCGGTCGCCGATCTCGTCGTGAACGCCACACCGGTCGGCGCACCCGGGGAGGAACCGGCCCATCCGGCCCTGCCTCGGCT
>CBHFMJ010000214.1:0-4473 GCA_965994715.1 uncultured bacterium
GTCGTTCGCGCTCGCGGTCGCTGGGGCGAGCCTGGGATTCCTGTTCCACAACCGTCCGCCGGCGACGATCTTCTTGGGGGACGCGGGCTCGTTGATGCTCGGGTTCCTCCTGGCGGCTCTCGGCCTGAAGCTCGATCTGGTCGGCGAGAACGGCTTCGTGCGATCCATGGTCCCGGTGCTGATCTTGGGAGTCCCCCTCTTCGACATGACCCTCGTGATCGTGGACCGCCTGCGCGGGGGCAGGCGGGTGTCCCAGGGGGGCACGGATCACTCGTCCCATCGGCTCTCGGCCCTCGGCCTATCGAACGGCGCTGTTGTCGGGGTCATCGTGTCGACCGAGGTGATCTGTTGCGCCCTTGCGGTCACCCTGCTCGATGTCGGTTTCGGTCCAGCGGTTGCGATCGCGGCATCCACCGGCGTCGGCGCGATCGCCTTGCTCGTCGTGCTGCTCCGGGTTCGGCCTTCGCCCGCGGCCGGAAGCGCGGCAACCGACCCGTCCACGCTGACCGGTCCGTTGGAGATCCGGGGGTAGGATTCGCCCGACGGAAAGGACGCGAGCCGTGCAGCAGGAATCCGCTCAGCCGGCGGCGCCGGATCTCCGCGATTACCTCGCGATCGTCCGGTACCGCAAGTGGACGATCCTGCTCATCACGGCTCTCGTCGTGGCATCGGCGTTGTTCTTCTCCCTCCGGCAGACCCCGATCTACGAGAGCGAAACGCGAGTTCTCGTGCGCCCGAGCACTCCGCCGGCCGGCGTTGCGCCGGTGCCGGTCAACCTGGAAACCGAACGAGCGCTCGTCGACTCGGCCGCCGTGGCGTCCCTCGTGCAGGAGGAGCTGGGATCGGAGCAGACGCTCGGTGCGCTCCTCGAGTCACTCGATGTCTCCGTCGAGACGAACACCGAGATCCTCTCGATCCGCGCCTCCGATCCGGATCCCTTCCTCGCACAGCGACTGGCCCAGGGCTTCGCCCAGGCCTACACCACGTTCCGGCGTGAGCACGCGCAGGAGCAATTCCGAGCGCAGGCCGACGAGATCCGTGACCAGATCACCGGCGTCGAGGACGATATCGCCGTCATCGAGGCTGAGATCAGCCAGACGGAGGATCCCGAGGAACAGAACGACCTCTCCGCGGAGCGGGACTCCCTGATCGCCCGCCTCGGCGTCCTCCATCAGGAGATGGAGAGCCTCCGCAGCCTCGCGGCGAGCCAGAGCACCGGCGGGGAGGTCGTCCAGCCCGCGGATCTCCCGACCTCGCCCGCGAGCCCCGATCTGGTCCGCAACGGACTGCTCGCGCTCGCCGTCGGCCTCGCCCTCGGGATCGGCGTGGCCTTCGTCCGTGAGCGGCTGGACGAGCGGCTCCGTGGCCGGGAGGACTTCGAGGCGCAGATCGCCGCCCCGGTGCTGGCGACCGTCCCGCGAGTGCGCGGGAGACGGAGGCGACGCCACCGCGACCTGGTCGAGACCGTGACCGACCCGAAGGGCGGTGCGGCCGAGGCCTACCGGACGCTCCGCACCAACGTGCAGTTCCTCGCGCGAACGGGCTCGCTCAGCGTCATCGGGATCGTGAGCCCCGCCGCCGGCGAGGGCAAGACGACGACCTCGGCGAACCTCGCCGTTTCGATCGCCCATACGGGCAAACGCGTTGTGGTCGTCTCCTGTGACCTGCGGAAGCCACGCCTGCATCGGTGCTTCGGGATCCCGAGCGACCCGGGCGTCACGAGCGTCATGTCGGGGATGAAGCTGGCGGAGGCGATCCAGAAGCCTGACATCGGGAGCCTCCGCGTGCTCGCGAGTGGGCCGACCCCGCCCAATCCGGCCGAGCTGATCGGCTCGGAGGCGATGGAGCAGATGATCGAGGCGCTCCGGATGTTCGCGGACTTCGTGATCCTGGACACGCCTCCACTCCTGGCGGTGAGCGACGGGGTCAGCCTGGCGAGCCGCTGCGACGGGGTCCTCATGGTGGCCGATGCCCGGACCACGCCACGCGGCGCCCTGGCGCACGCGCGCGAGCAGCTCGAACAGGTGGGAGCGAACGTGGTGGGCGGCGTCCTCAACAACTTCGATCCCTCCCGGGCCCGGTACTACTCGCACTACCACGGCTCCTACTACGCGTCGTACCGCCCGAGGGAGCGCGGGGACAGGCAACCTCAACCACCCGACCCGCAGGACTCGGACCCGGGCCAGATGTGGGGCTAGGTGGGCCGGAGGGCGACCGTGGCCGGCAGCCCGGTCGTCGTGCCCGCTCGGACGATCCGCCGTCGGAGGTCGCGCCGGTGGGGAACACGCGTCGTCCTGATCGGCCTCGCCGTGCTGGTCGTTGTCGCAGGGCTCTCGTGGCTCCCGGCGCGCGCCGCCGCTGATCGCCTCGAGGGGGGACGTGCTGCGATGGTGCGTGGCCTCGAACTCCTGTCGGCCGGCAACGCCAACGGTGCGCAGCGCGCCTTCGCCCTCGCCTCCGAGGAGTTCCTGGCGGCGAGCCGGGAAGCGGAGCACCCGCTCATCAGGCTGGGCGGATCTGTGCCGCTCGCGGGAAGGAGCTATGAGGCGCTCGGGACGCTGGCGAGGATCGGGGGACGTACGGCGGCCGCAGGTGCGCGGGTCACGACCGCGCTGGCGGAGATCCCCGGCGGGCTCGGCTCCCTCGCTCCGCGGGACGGACGGATCCCGGTCGAGGAGATCGGGTCGCTGCTCCCCTCGGTGTCGGCGGCACGGGCGGAGCTCGAGGCCGCCAGTCGCGAGAGCCAAGCGATGCCGACGTCGTACCTGGTCGGGCCCGTCGAGTCGGCCGCCGACCTCGTTCGTGACGAGGTGGAATCAGCTCTGAGGACGACGCGCTCGGCGGAGGCGCTCCTGCGTGCACTGCCATCGTTCGTCGGCGCTGAGGGGCCCCGCCGATACTTCGTGGCGGCGCAGTCCCCCGCGGAGCTCCGGGGGACGGGAGGATTCATCGGCAGCTACGCGATCTTGACTGCGAGGGAGGGACGTCTGAAGCTCGGCCCGTTCCGCGAGATCTCGGTCCTGCGCAACGTGTCGGCCGAAGCCGCCCCGGCGCCGTCGGACGCCTTCCGCGAGATCTACGATCGCTTCGGCGGGGCCGGCTTCTGGCGGAACCTGAACATGACCCCGGACGTCCCGACCGCGGCCTCGATGATCGAGGACCTCTACGAGCGTGTGGAGGGAATCCCTTTGGACGGGACGATCTTCGTGAACCCACAGGTGCTCTCCGAGCTCCTGGAGGCGACCGGTCCCGTGCACGCTCCTATCGTCGACCGGACCCTCACCGCCGAGGGGATCGTCGACTACCTCGCGAACGGCGCGTACGAGGAGTTCGGGTTCCGGGCGGGCATCCGGAAGCGCGTCCTCGGGATCGCGGCGACGAGCGTGTTCAGGACGTTCCTCCAGGGTCCCGACCCCGACACCGCGGTCTCATCGATGATCGACGCGGCTTCGGGGGGACACCTCACGCTCCACGCCGCCGACCCCGAGATCCAGTCCGCGTTCAGATCGGCGGGGGTTGCCGGCGAGCTCGGGACGCCCCGCGGGGACTTCTTCGGGCTCTTCACATCCGACGCCTCCGGCACCAAGGTCGACTACTACGTGCGGCGCGAGATCCGCTACGAGGTGACGCTGGGTGCGAACGGGTCGGCGTCCGTCGAGGCGTCGATCGTATTCCACAACGACGCTCCGGCGGGCGCCGCTCCGAGCTACGTGCTCGGCCCCTACCCCGGGACCGGACTCGCGGTGGGCGAGGAGCTGTCCTTCGCCTCGGTCTACTGCGCCCCCGGTTGCGAGATGACCGGCGCCACCGAGGACGGCGAGCCCGCCGGGATGGAGGTGCACCGGGAGCATGGGTTGCGTTCCCTGCACCGCTACATCCGGGTGGAGCCGCAGGCGTCGCGCACCCTGGACCTGTCGCTGCGGATCCGCCGAGCGTGGGAAGGCGACGACGCCGCGGGCACGTACCGGCTGCACCTGCAGGGGCAGGCCACGATCCGGCCGACGGACGCAACGGTCCTCGTGAGGGTGCCGGAGGGGATGCGGATCGTGGGGACGACCGACTCGATGCGCGTGATCGGCGACGAGGCCGTGTGGCGCGGCACTTTCGGCTCCGAGCTCGACCTCGAGGTGCGATTCCGCAGGCCTCTGGCCGGCCGGATCTGGCGAACCCTCTGGGGCGGCTGAGGCTCACGCCGCGACCGTAGGACGGGCGGGCAGTTGACTCGCGGGTCACCTGGGATAGCGTGTGTGCGACCGAGGGCCCCGTCATGGCACCACCGGGAGGAGCCGTGAGGACCGACACCGCTCAGGACGTCTGGCTCCGCCCCGACCCCCTGGAACACCTCGCCGAGCGGATCCGTACGAAGCAAGCCAAAGTCGCTGTCGTCGGTCTCGGCTACGTCGGCCTCCCGCTGCTCGTGTCCGTGGGCAGGAGCGGCTTCCCCGTCATGGGTTTCGACGTCGACACGGGGCG
>CBHFMJ010000215.1:0-4435 GCA_965994715.1 uncultured bacterium
GCCCACACGAGGATGCGCTCGGCGATCTCGGTGCCGCCCCGGGATCCGAACAAGCCGGATAGGAGGTTCGCGACCGGACGCGAGTCCGGTACTTCGGCGATCCCGAGCGCGATCCGCGAGGCGTTCCAGAGGAGGAACGTCACGACGATCGCGAGGATCAGGAGCAGGATCCGGTCGGCCTCGCCCATGTGGCTCCCGCGGAAGCGATCGGGCTTCAGGACCTTGCGGATGAAGAACGCCATCGCGATCCCGACGACGACGAGCGTCGCGAAGATGTCCGAGACGAATGCGAACCAGGACGCGCCGCCGAGCAGCGGGACCGACGCGTCCTTGTCGACGATCGCCACCGCGGCTTCGGCGATCGTCGGGAGCAGGACGATGAAGCCCCAGAAGATGAACGCGTGCATCATGCCGGGGCCGAGTTTCTGGAGGAGCTTCTTCTGGAGGAAGACGTGGGTGAGCTCGCGGGTGACGCGATCGGCGGTAGGAGCACCCCGCCCGGCAGGACGGGCGTTCGCGACGAGCGCCACGCGCGGCCGTACCCGCCGCACGAACAACACGACCGCCACGACGACGACGGCCGCGAGGGCCGCGGCGGCTACGAGCCCGTCCGTCGCTTCTCGATCTCCTCGGTGAGGGCCGGGACGACCTGGAAGAGGTCGCCCACCACGCCCAGGTCCGCGATCTTCAGGATCGGCGCGTCGGGGTCCTTCGTGATCGCCACGATCCGCTTGGCAGCCTTCATGCCCACCAGGTGCTGAAGCGCGCCACTGATCCCGGCGCAGATGTAGACCTCGGGCTTCACGGTCTTGCCGGTCTGCCCTATCTGGAAGCTGTACGGCACCCATCCGGCGTCGACCGCCGCGCGCGAGGCACCGACGGCGGCGTTCCCGATCGCGGCCGCGAGCTTGTCGAGCTGCTCGAACGCCTCCGGGCCGCCGAGCCCACGCCCGCCGGCGACGACGACCTTCGCGCTCTCGAGGCGCGGCCCGCTCGCGGCCTCCTCGTGCCGTTCGGTCCGTTCGGCCGACGTGAGCTCGTCCGGGACGTCCACCTTCACCTCCACCACCTCGGCGGTGCCGCCGGACGGCTCCGACGCGAAGGACTGTGGCCGGACGATCACGAGCCTCGGGGCCGGCCCCTTCAGCTCGACGTCGACGACCTTCGTGCCGCCGAGGATCTCCGTGCGGGCTTCGTCCGAGGCGAGCACGTCGGTGGCGTTCGCCATCAGGGTCGAGCCGATGCGGGCGTGCAGGCGCCCTGCGACGTCGCGGGCGTCGTAGGAGGCCGGGAACAGGATCAGGTCCGGGGAGTGCTCCTCGACGAGGCCGGCGAGCGCGTGGACAGCCGGCTGCGAGAGGTGGTTCGCGAAGACCTCGTCGTCGGAGGCGAAGACCTTCGTGGCGCCGTGCTCGCCGAGGGCGCCGGCGGACGCCGTTGCGCCGGGACCGAGGGCCACAGCTGCAACGTCCTCGCCGAGCTCGCGCGCCTTCGTGAGGAGCTCGAGCACGGACGGCGCCGGCCCATCCTGCGTGACGTCGGCCCAGACCCAGATCTTCATGTCAGATCACCTTCGCCTCGGCGAGGAGGTCTGCGATCCGGGCGGCGGTGGTCTCGTCGAACTCGACCGTCTCGCCTCCCTGCTTCGGCGGAGCGTCATCAACGTTGGCCACCGTCTGCGTCGCGGTGACGTCATCGCTCGACAACCCGAGATCCGCGACGGTCAGCGTCTCGACCGGTTTCGACTTCGCTGCCATCACGCCCTTCAGCGACGGGTACCGAGGTTCGGTCGCCCCCGCGGTCACGGTGATGACCAGGGGCAGCGGCGCTACCACGACGTCGTAGCCCGCCGCGGTCTGTCGCTCGATCGTCAGGGTGTCGTCCGAGAGGTGCAGCTCTCGAGCGAACGTGAGGCTGGGGAGCCCGAGGAGCTCGGCGATCGCCGCGGGGACGATGCCCGTGTACCCGTCCGTCGACTCGACGCCGCCCACCACGAGATCGAAGGGCTTTCGCTTGATCGCTGCCGCGAGCACGCGGGCCGTGACCAGCGAGTCGGCGCCGCGGAGGGAGTCGTCGGTGATCCGCACGCCCTGGTGCGCGCCCATCGCGAGGCCGCGCTGAAGGGCCGCTTGCGCGATCTCAGGGCCCATCGTGAGGAGGGTGATCTCGCCGTCCCCCGCAGCTTCCACCAGTTGCAGGGCGGCCTCGAGGCCGTACTCGTCGCCGGGATCGAGCGACCCGTCGGCGCCTTCGCGGACGAGGAGTCCGTTCTCGCCGAGCGTTGGCGTGCCCTCGGGCTCGGGAACCCACTTCGTCAGGACGACGACGTTCACGGCTGTCTCATTGCGCTCACGGAAGCACCGTACTCGGAAGGCGCGTTGCCCGGCACGAGGCGCGAGGCGGGGTCCGGCGTTCGGCCGAACCGGGCGCGAGAACCTGGGCTCAATCGGTGCCGCGGGCGGGCGGCCTCCACGCGAGGCCACCCCCGAGCTCGCTCGCATCGATCGTGAGGCGTCTGCGGCCGTCGCCGTTCGGCTCCACCAGGAAGATGTCGAAGCGTGCAGCGTTGTCGCACCGGCACGACTCGGCGGACTCGGCCGCCGAATACGCGATCAACCCGCCGTCGGGTGCCCAGGCCGGGCCGACCTCGTCCTTGGGCCCATCAGCCACCGGCACCTGATCCGTCCCGTCGACGTCGACCACGTACACGTCCCAGTCCGTGCCCGAGTACACCCCGAACGCGATCCGTGATCCGTCCGGCGACCACACGGGATCGGTGACGTCGTTCGTGGGGGCGTCCGTCAGGGCGAGGCGTCCGGAGCCATCGGCTTGGATCACGAAGATCTCGGACTCGCCATCCCGCGCGCCGACGTACGCGATCCTGGCTCCGTTCGGAGACCAGGCGGGAGACCCGTGCGGCCCGGGGCCCGTGAGCTTGGTCAGATCCGTGCCGTCGGAGCGGACGACGTAGATATGTTCGTCGCCCGGATCTCGATCGAGGACCGGTCTGCTGGTGAATGCGATCAGATCTCCCTCCGGAGACCACGCCGGGCTCGTGTCCGAGCGCGGCGAGTCGACGATGACTCGGACGCCGGTTCCGTCCCGAGCTGCGACGACGATGTCGTGGTCGGTGCCCTCCTCGAAGCTCGAGATCGCGATGCGCGAACCGTCGGGCGACCACGAGAAGCTGACGGCGGTCAGATCGAAGTGGGTAACGAGACGACCGCCCGCGTCGGCGACGACCAGTTCGTAGTCACCACCGTCCTCCCCAGGGCCCGTCGTGTATCGGAGGAACGCGATCGCGTCTCCACTCGGAGACCAGGTCGGTCCGAGGTCGTATGCCCCACCGCTGGGGTGCGTCAGATGGGTGACGGCGCCGTCGAGCGTCACCGCGGCGATGTGATAGCCGCCCACCCCGCTCGTGAACGCGATCGTGGTCATCGGATCCGCCGCTGGGCGGGACCGGTCGTCCGTCGGCCGAAGCGCCCAAACGGCGAGACCGACCGACGATGCGCCGATGAGGAGCGCCACGACGACCACCACGACGCGCCGGCCGCCGGACGGACCGAGCGTCCGACGAGGTTCCCGCTCAGCGATGTCTTCCCACAGATCCGGTGCCGGCGTGCGCTCGAGCGAGTGGAAGAGTTCTTCGAGATCAGGCATCGTTCCCCTCCAGCAGCTCACGGAGCCGTCTCCGTCCGCGCATCAAGTGGACCTTCACGGCGGCGGGGGTGGAACCGAGGATCGCCGCCACCTCCTTCACCGGATAGCCGGCCGCGTGGTGCAGGACCACGGCCGAGCGCTGCCGCTCGGAGAGCGTACGGAGCGCCACGACGAGATCCCGAGCCGGCTCTTCCATCCAGTACGCCTCCTCCCGTCCGAGCGTCGAGTGCCGCGTCCGCGCCTTCAGGGCACCGGCGGCGATCCGGAAGATCGTCCGCCAGATCCATCGCTCGGCGTCCCGGATCGCCGCTCCTCGTGCCAACGCTTGAGCGAACGCCTCGGCGACGGCGTCGCTCGCGACCTCGGCGTCCCCTGTGAACGCGAGCACGGCCCGCCACATCCGATCGCCCTGGTCCCGATACAGGCGCTCCAGCTGCGACCTGTGCTCGACGCTCACCGGGGTATGTTCCACCTGCCCCATAGGAACGGATCCGGGCGCGAAGGTGAACAGTGCTCCGGCCGGTGGGCGCGACGACCGCCCGCCCGCGTCAGGAGCCGTGAAGGAACGCCTCGAGCTCGTCGCGGGTCGGCATCCCCTCACGTGCGCCCACCTTCGTGACCGAGAGGGCAGCGGCCGCGGCGCTACGTTCGGCGGCATCCGTGACGTCCATCCCTTCGGAGAGACCCGCTGCGAAGACGCCGTTGAAGCAGTCGCCGGCGCCGGTGGTGTCGACCGCTTCGACCTTCGGCGTCTCCACCCGCGTCTCCTCGC
>CBHFMJ010000216.1:0-4390 GCA_965994715.1 uncultured bacterium
AAGGATGCCGCGTGGACGTTCCTCGAGTTCGCCCTGGGTCCCGAGGGTCAGCGGATCGCGGCGGAGTCGGGACGCACCGTTCCGTCGCTGCGGTCCGTGGCGGAGACCGACGCGTTCCTGGATGCCGACGTCGATCCCGCCCACTCGGAGGTGTTCGTCGAGCAGATCCCGTTCCTGCGGTCCGTTCCCGTGATCTCCACCTGGCCCGAGATCGAGGACACGGTCAACGGGCTGCTCGAGGAGGCGTACTACGGGGGCGGCCGGGCGCTGGAGGTGGCGATCGAGCTCACGGCGAGCACCCGCGGGCAGTTCGCGCGCGCCGAGGGCTGATGGAGAGGTCCGAGCGCCGGATCCTGTGGTTCATGGCGACACCCTTCGTGATCGGGGTCTCCGCGCTCGTGATCGTCCCGGCTGCCGGCTCACTCGCTATGGCGTTCTCGGAATGGGACCTCGTTCGGTCGCCTCGGTTCGTCGGTACGGCCAACTTCCGTGAGCTGATCGACGATCCCGTATTCCGGATCTCCCTGCGGAACAGCCTGTTCTTCACACTGACGGCCGTGCCGATCCGGCTCGTGGGCGCGCTCGCGCTCGCGCTCCTCCTGCATCACCGGAGCAGGCTCCACTCTGCGGGCCGCGTGGCGGTGTTGGTCCCGACGGTGATCCCCGATGCGGCCTATGCGCTCCTGTGGATCTGGATCCTCAATCCGCTCCACGGGCCGCTGAACCTCGCCTTGGGGGCCGCGGGTTTCCCGACGCCGGCGTGGTTGACCCAACCCACGCCGGCCCGATGGGGGGTCGTGCTGATGTCGGCGTTCCAGCTCGGCGAGGGCTTCCTCCTCGCGTTCGTCGCCCGGCGACAGATGCCGGACGAGCTGTACGAGATCGCCTCGCTGAGCGGTGCGGGACGCTGGTCGAGGTTCATCAGGGTGACCCTCCCCGTGATGGCTCCGGTCCTGCTGCTCATCGCGATGCGCGACACGATCGTCACGCTCCAGGGGACGTTCGTCCCCGCGCTCGTCGTGACCGAGGGAGGGCCGCCGCCGTACGCGACGACCTATCTCCCGCTCTTCATCTACCGGAACGCCTTCGAGTACCTGCGCTACGGATACGCCTCGGCCGCCACGGTCGCGATGCTGGTCGTCACGGCGTCGATCCTCTGGTTGCAGTTCCGGGTGGTGATCCGATGGCAGGGGCGGTTCGTGCCGGCCCCGTGAGGGCACGTCCGCTCAGATCCACGAGGGACCACGCAGCCCCGGCGTGGCGAGGAGGAGCCAGCGGAGCCGGCCGAGCGCCGAAGGGTCCACGAGCAGCGTGGCCCGGCTCCTTCCGCTCCACGTTCGGACGGCGTCGAGCCCCTCACGACGATCCAACAATTCGGCCTGTCGGCGGAGCTGCTCGTGGATCCAGTGGTCGAAGCCGAGCGCGGTGAGCGCGTGGCGCTGCGTGACGCTCGGGAACGCGATCAGCCCCTGCTTCTCGGCGTGCTCGCTGATGAGATCGAAATCGAGGCCGCACGTGATGTCGGTTTCGCCCGGCCGCTCGAGGAGGCCCGCGACCGGTCGGTGTTGCCGATACCCGTGCGGCGAACCGCCCGGCTCGCCCACCCCACCGTAGTCGATCAGGAGCGCGTAGCCCGGGTGGGCGAGCCGGGCCCCCACCGCCTCGATGAAGGCCGTCGCCCCCTCCGGGAGCACCGCTTCCTCGCCGTCGGCCAGCGTGAAGACCTCGTCCGGTGGATCGTCGAGATGCTCGACGAACCGATCGCCGTCGAGCCCGACCTTGACCTCCTTCGTCCCCGAGGCTGTTCCGCGCAGTCGCCGGAAGGGCAGGTTGTCCATCAGCTCGTTCGCCAGGATCAACTGCGGCGAGCCGTCGAGCTCCTCCGCGACCTCGACGCCGTCGATCGCCCCGAGCGCTGCACGTGCGCCGGGGCTCGTGTCGATCGCCGTGTAGACCACCTTCACGCCGCGCAGGTGCTCCCTGAGCCGCCGCGCGAGCGTCCCGTCGCCGGCCCCCACCTCCGACAGCCGGAGCGGCGTCGGTCGGTCCAGCCGGTCGTGCAGATCGACGATCGCCCGGCCGAGGAGCTCCGAGAAGACCGGATGGACGTGCGGGCTCGTGACGAAATGGCCATCCGGTCCGATCGGTGGGCGTTCGAAGAAGCCTCCCGGGCCCGAGAGCGCGAGCGCCATGTACTCCGAGAAGGTGATGGGTCCGTGATCCCTGATCGCGTTGGCGATCGACTCGCGCGCCTCCACGGGCCCAAGCGTACGGCCCTGGGTAGCATCGGGATCCGTGAGCGAGGAGATCCGTCAGGCGGCTTCGCTGATCGGTGTCCGAGACGGGCCAGGCGGGCCCGAGGTGCTCGTGATCGAGCGTGCGCCCGATCAGCGTTTCCTCCCCGGCTACGTGGCCTTCCCCGGCGGCGCGGTCGACCTCGCGGACAGGGCGTTGGCGGAGCGTTGGTTCGGTGACGCGGAGGAAGGAGCCCGGGCCGCCGCGGTGCGCGAGCTGGCCGAGGAGGTCGGCCTCGCGGTGACGCGGGATGCCGTCCTCGGCGCGGGTCCCGATCGCTCCCTCGCATCGATCGACGGATCCCCGCCGGCGACCGACGCGCTCCCGGAGATCGCTCGATGGATCGCGCCGGAACAGGTTCCCGTGCGCTTCGACGCCCGGTACTTCGCCGTCCGCATGGACGAGGGTGCCGATCCCGTACCGGACGGCGCCGAAGCGGCGAAGGCCTGGTGGGTCTCGCCGGTGGATCTCTTGGCCGCCTGGGATGCCGGTGACGTACGGCTCTACTGGCCGACCCACTACACGATGCACGCCCTCGCGGATCGACGCGACGCGGACGACGTCCTCGGTCTGCGGCTCGTCACCCGCGAACCCGATGACGACGAGCTGGGCCGGTTGCCGCGATCGGTCTTCTTCCAGGACCGATGAACGGCTCCCTGCTGCCGATCCGAAGGGTGCTCGCTCCGAACGCCGGCATCTACACGCTGGAAGGGACGAACACCTGGATCGTCGGGAGCGATCCGACGTTCGTGATCGATCCGGGACCCGACACCCCCGAGCATCTGGCGGACGTCGCGGCGGAGGCCGGATCGGTCGGCGCGGTGCTCGTCACGCACGATCATCCGGACCACGCGCCGGGCGCGATCGGGTTCGGCCGGCTCGTCGGAGCGCCCGTGTACGCGTTCCGGCTCGCGGGCGCGACCAAGCTCTCCGCCGGTCAGCGCGTGCGCGCCGGCGAGCTCGACCTCACCGTGATCCACACGCCGGGTCACACGTCCGACCACGTTGCCTTCTTCGAGCCCGGCAGTGGCGCGCTGTTCACCGGCGATACGGTGCTCGGGAGAGGTACCAGCTTCATCGATCCGCCCGACGGGGACCTCGTCCAGTACCTGCGGTCACTACGACGACTCATGGATCTGGATGCCCGATCGATCTACCCGGGTCACGGCCCCGCCGTGCTCCACGCTCGCGACAAGCTGGTCGAGTACCTCGCGCACCGAGATGAGCGGGAGGCGCAGATCGTGTCCGTGCTCGCGGACGGCCCGCGCACGATCACCGAGATGGTCGAGGTGATCTACGCGGATCACCCGAAGGAGGTGCATCCTCTCGCCGCGCGGTCGGTGCTGGCGCATCTCGAGAAGCTGGCCCACGAAGGGCGAGCGGAACGGATCGGCAAGGTCGACGAGGGCACCTGGACGGCTTCGACGCCGAGGATCTGCGAGCGCTGTGGGCGCCAGGTCAGGGGGAGGGGCCGCTACTGCGATTCATGCACCCTTGCGATGCTGCAGTCCGACGGGTAGAGCGGCCTCTCGCGCCCCGGTCCGCACGACGTATCGACCCCTGGTCCGTTCGATGCATCCCCGTCCGGCGAGCTCCCCGAGCGCTCTGTTCACGCTTTCCCGCGTGGCGCCCGTGAGGCCCGCGAGATGCTCCTGCGTGAGCGGGAGCTCGAGTCGCTTTCCCCCGGGGGCGGTGTGGCCGAATCGCTCCGCGAGATCGTCGAGGCGCGCGAGGAGCCTGTCGGAGATCCGATCCCACGCGATCGAGCAGGCGAGCCAGGATGCCCGCCTCGCCCGCCTGGCGAGACCGTCCCGCAGGGCGACCGGCCCCGCCGCGAACAGGCCGCTCGTCACCAGCGCACGGATGGAGGCGTCCGCGGTCCATCCGGTGGGGCCACCGACGAGGTCTCCCGGCCCCAGCACGTCGAGGACCAGCCGGTGGCCCTCGACGTCGATCGTCTCCATCAAGAGCGCGCCCCGACGGATCACCCACGCGTCGGGGTAGGGCTCGCCCTGGCGGACGATCTCCCGCCCGGGATGCACATCGAACAACAGGGGGAGTGGGTCGCCGGCCACGCTCACACGCACCACCCCTT
>CBHFMJ010000217.1:0-4385 GCA_965994715.1 uncultured bacterium
CGGGCGCCGGCGCGGTTCCGATCCATCAGGGAGCGCATCAGCTCGACGATCCCGCGCGGGTCCGCGATCGAGCCGACCGCGCTCCGCGGGTCCACCCCGGCGAGGAAACACACCTCCGAGCGGTAGACGTTCCCCGGCCCGGCCATCACCGACTGATCGACGAGCGCGTCGCCCACCTCCCGGTCCGGGGACGCGACGAGCCGGCGGGTCGCCTCGGCGGCATCCCAGGCGGGTCCGAGCACGTCGGGGCCAAGATGAGCGAGGAGCGCTGGCTCGGCCGCGGTCCGGATCACCTCGAGCCGTCGCAGCCGGTGGCCGACCGCGATCCGCTCCTCGGTCGTGAGCACGGCACGCACCTCGAACGCCCGGCCTCTCCACCGCTCGCCCGGGTGGTACAGCCGCCACGAGCCGTCCATCCCGAGGTGCGAGTGCACGGAGACGCCGCCGTCCGTTCGAACGAAGAGGTGCTTGCCTCGGGCGCCCACCTCTCGGACGATCTGCCCCGACAGGTCGGCGGTCGCGTACCGCGGCACGCGGAGGTCGGTCCCTGTGAGCACCTGCCCCGCGAGCGCATGATGCAGGCGCGCCGCCGTCGCGAATACCGTGTCGCCTTCAGCCATCCCGACACGACCCTCGAAGCGAGGGGCCACGCATCCTCAAGCGCTGATACTGCCCATCGCCTCGAGTTCTCTGTCCGTTCACCTCCTCGACCTCGGTCGTCTCTACTGGTGCGGTACTCCTCTACTCGATGGCGAGCCGAGTGCGCGAAAGGATGGGATCGATGCCTGGCGGGATCGACGATGCTCGTGGCACGGACGTTGACGCAGGAGAGTACCCGTACTCGTTCTTCCGCGGTCTCGCGGTGGCGGTCGTCGCCAGCGCCCCGCTGTGGGTCGCGGTGATCCGGGTGATTCGCTAGCTCATCCGGAACACGTAGACCGCGTACTTGCGTGGATCCGTGTCCGGGCGAGCGGGGTTGCCGTCGAGGACGAAGTACCGCCAATCGATCAGCTCGACGGCACGAGCGTCACCGACCCCGAAGGCCCGGAGTTCGAGCGCCCATCCTGAGACGAGACTCTTCTTCGGCCAGGCCGCCCGACGGAGCTCCTCCGCGGTCGTCGTGACGAAGAGGCTGGCGCCGTTCGGGCTGAAGCTCATGCCGGTGATCCCGGAGAGGTTGGGGATGTGGAAGACACGACCCGGGACGTTCGCAGGGTAACGGTAGGAGCGAAGATCCCTGCCCTGCCCCACGTAGATCATGTGGTTGGCGGCGTTCCACGCGGCTGCCGTGTAGTTCGCGGATCTCGGCAGGGGCTGGAAGGACTCGACGCGGAGGCGCCCGGCCCGGGTGCGCGTGAGCCGGAACGCGGCGGGTTTCACCGACGAGGTGCAGCACGGCCCGGAGAAGACGTACAGAGCGTCACGAGCGCGGTCGTAAGCGATGCTCTCCAGATCCCGGGTGCGGTCGATCCCTGCCCTGGCGCCGCCGCCGAGCCGCCGTGCCTTCGCCAGCTTCCGCTGACCGATCACACGTTTCAGGGCGCCCGTGGAGGGGTTCACCTCGTAGATGCGCCGTCCGAAGTCATCCGCCAGCCAGAGGGAGTGATCGCGCGGCACATAGGCACTGCCCTCGGCATCCTTCATGGACACGGCCTCGTTCGCGAACGGTGTCGTTCGGATCAGTCTGACCAGCCGCCCCTGCGGAGCGGAGACGACCGCACCGGACGAGACGGTCTCGTACGCCAGAGTGGTCACGGCCACGAGGCAGAGGGAGAGGCACGCGTGCTTGCCACGTCTCCTTCCGACCACCGTGAGCTACACCTCGGATGACATCCGGCCGTGGGATCCGCGCTGCTATTCCCCGATCGGGGGCCTGTCAAACGCAGGCGCGACGCCGAGAAGACGATCAGTGCTTGCTATTGTCCCTCGATGCGGGAGCGTTCGATCCTCGTAACCGGCGGTGCCGGATTCGTCGGATCCCATCTGTGTGACCGCCTCCTGGCCGAGGGTCATCGGGTCGTGGCGGTGGACGATCTGGTGACGGGCCGGACGGAGAACCTCTCGGTCGCTTCCGGACACGGGGATGCCTTCGCCTTCTCGGAGACCGATATCCGGACCCCGGGCCTGCTCGACGTGTTCGATCGCCATCGCCCAGACGTGGTGATGCACCTGGCCGCGCAGGCCGGCGTCCGACCGTCGCTCGAGGATCCGGATCACGATGCGAGCGTCAACGTCCTCGGGACCCTCAACGTGCTCCGATGCGCCACGTCGGTCGGTTGTCGGAAGGTGGTGTACGCCGCTTCCGGAGGAACGCTCTACGGAGAACCGACCTCGCTCCCGGTACGGGAAAGCTCCGCAGACGGTGCGCATCCTGAATCGCCGTACGGGATCAGCAAGAAGGTCGTGCTCGACTATCTCCGCTTCTTCTCGCGCCATCGGAGTCTGGAGTTCGTGGCGTTGGCTCTCGGCAACGTGTACGGGCCGCGTCAAGACCCCACTGGCGAGGCCGGTGTGATCTCCATCTTCGCCTCGTCCATGCTGGCGGGTCGCTCGCCCACGATCTTCGGTGACGGCGAGCAGACGCGCGACTACGTGTTCGTCGAGGACACCGTGGCCGCATTCGTCGCCGCGATGGATCGAGCATCGGGCGAGGTCGTCAACATCGGCACCGGCGTCGAGACGTCGGTCAACGCCTTGTACACGATGCTCTGTGAGATCGTCGGCATCCCAGCGGCCCCGAGGTACGGCCCCCAGCCCGACGGGGAGCTCCGTCGCATCGCTCTCGACAACTCGCATGCCGCGTCCGTGCTCGGATGGCACCCGCGGACCGATCTTGCCGTCGGGCTGGCACGGACGGTCGAGCACCTCAGGGAGTCCTACTCCCCGTCGGCCGACGCGAGGTCTGACTCGGACGTGGAGCGCTGAGCCGAGCTCACGATCTCATGCAGCTCGTCCGGTGTTGTTCCCGCGACCGAGGCGAGGACCTCGACGTCGCCGGCTCGAAGCGAGATCGTCTCGACATCCGGGTGGGCTCGCTGCACGAGCACCTGCTTGATGAAGCCGGCGATCAGCTCGCCCTCCGGTTCGTGGAGCGCCTCGAGCTTCGTCAGATCGATCGTCGGCTGTCCGTGCCCGTAGACCGTCCGGGTGATCTCCTGGAGGAGGCGTCCGGGTGGCACGTCCAGCAAATGACAGAGCTCACAGAAGCGAACCACGGAGATCGTCCGCTCACCTCGCTCGTATCCGGCCAACGACGTCGGCCGGAACCGCCCGGCGGACGAATCGGCGAGCTCTCTGAGCGTCATCCCTCGATCGCGCCGCGCGCGACGGATCGCACGCCCGATCTCCAGGGCCAGTTGTTCCATCTTCCTCTTCCTCATCTGGCCATGGGGGTGGCGTTCGAGGGAAACATCGTGCCTGATTTGGGGTGGGATGGGTAGGCGCGTGGGCCGTAGATTTTCTGCGACGCCTGGGTGATGCTGTCAACGTGTCCTGTGGAACCCGCTCCGCGCTCTGGCCCGCTCGCGACTTCCAATCAGCGATAGAGACGTCGAGATCCACGGAATTTCTGGGCCGAATGGCTTGCGGAGAACGCGCTCCGGGTTGTACGGTGCTTTCCCCGTAACCCGATTGGGCTACGCTGAACAGATGAGAGATACTGGCATTCCTCCCCCTTTTGGGGGACAATCTTCACACAGAGCGATTAGCTTGACAGGATGAGGGAAAGTAGAACGGGTTGCGGCCTTGACCGAAAGGCTCCGCGCGAACGGTCGGCTCGCCAAGGAGGGATCGGGACGTCTGATGGGGGGAGCTGATCGACCTCGTGAGGAAGGTGTGTCGAGCGTGATCGAGAGCTCGTCCTACGCGCTCGCATCGGCGAGTCGTCCGGAGGAAGCCGCCCAGCACGCGACGTCGTGGGTCCGCGAGATCCTTCATGGAGACGTCTCCGTGCAGATCGCCAGACTCGACGCGGCGGGCCGGCTCCGCACGGTGTGGCGCGACGGGGAGAACACCGCCACAGGCAATGGGCTCACGACTGCCCGCCGCATCGCTCTGCAGACGCGAGCGTATTCGCACTTCGACTTCCCGCCGATCACGAGCGGGCGGCGAGCGGCGCTCTTCCCGCTCGTCTGCCGCGAGCAGTCCCTGGGACTTCTCGAGATCCAGGCGGATCGAGCCGCCCTCGACGAGCGTTCCGGGATGTTGGCGGCCATCGCCTGTCAGCTCGCGGGTGTGGTCGCCGCCCTCGACGAGCGGGACGGGTTGGCGCGGCAGGTGGGAACCTTGGAGGAGCTCGCCGACATCGCCCGTACCGTCCTCCGTGCCAGCGGACCCGAGGAAGCGCTCGCGATCGCTGCGAGCGCCCTCTCGCGTGACGTGCGGGC
>CBHFMJ010000218.1:0-4288 GCA_965994715.1 uncultured bacterium
AGCCAAGCAGGCACGGACGGAGATGCTGTGATCGATGGGCAGACGTCACGCGGGGAGCCCGTGACGGGGGAGTCGACGACGACGCGCGCACACGCGTCGTTCGCCGACTTCTCCACCTTGGTGGCGAGATGGACCGGGAACCACTGGGCGTTCCTGGTCGCGGCAGCGCTGGTGGTCGTCTCCTTGCTGCTCTTCGGCGTGGAGATCACGAACATCGCGATCTCGATCGGGACGCTGCTGATGGTGTTCATCCTGCAGAACACCCAGAACCGGGACTCGGCCGCGCTGCACCTGAAGCTCGACGAGATGGTCCGGGCCGAACCGGAGGCTCGGGACGACGTCCGGGGCGTGGAGTCACGGCCCGCCAACGAGATCGACGAGCTCCATCTGCACGAGCCCGACGGAACCAGGGTCTGAAGGCTGGTGGGGCGGGCAGGATTCGAACCCGCGACACGAGGGTTAAAAGCCCCCTGCTCTAACCGGACTGAGCTACCGCCCCTCCGGAGATTGTAGGAACCTCGTCCCGCCTGTGGTCAGTCCACGTAGCGGTTCGTGATGGGCATCCGGCGGTCACGACCGAAGGCTTTCGGCGTGATCTTGATGCCGGGCGCAGCCTGGCGCCGCTTGTGCTCCGTGCGGTCGATCAACCGGATCACGCTGTCGACCGTCGCGCGGTCGTGCCCGCGCCCCACGATCTCGTCCACGCCCAGGTCGTCCTCGACATACGCCTCGATGATCGGATCCAGCGTCTCGTACGGCGGCAGCGAGTCGGTGTCCTTCTGACCGGGCCGGAGCTCCGCCGAGGGGGGCTTCGTCAGAACCCGTGCCGGGATCGGTTCACCGGGTCCATCCTCGTTGCGCCAGCGGCAGAGCTCGTACACGAGCGTCTTCGGGACGTCTTTGAGCGGTGCGAACCCGCCCGCCATGTCTCCGTAGAGGGTCGCGTAGCCAACCGCGTACTCGCTCTTGTTCCCGGTCGCCAGCGCGAGCGACCCGAACTTGTTCGAGATCGCCATCCAGAGGTTCCCGCGGATGCGAGCCTGCAGGTTCTCCTCGGCGACGTCCTCGGGGCGGTCCTCGAACAGCGGCCGCAGCGTCGATCGGTAGGCGTCGAACACCGCATCGATGCGCGTGACGTCGAGCCGGATGCCGACCCGCGCGGCGATCTCGACGGCGTCCTCCACGCTCTCCGGGCTCGAGTACGGGGAGGGCATCGCGAGGGCGCGGACCGCGTCGGCGCCGAGTGCGTCGGCCGCCAGCACCGCGACGAAGGCCGAGTCGACGCCGCCCGAGAGGCCGAGGACGACGTCGTCGAACCCGTTCTTCCGCACGTAGTCGCGCAGACCGAGGACGAGGGCGCGGTAGATCGACTCGGGCGGCTCCGGCCACGCGGCGTCGTGCTCGGGGCGCGCCGCGTCGTCGTCCACGTCGACGATCAGCAGGTCCTCGTCGAACAGCGCCGCCCGGCACGCGACCTCCCCGTCCGGTCCCATCACCACCGACCCGCCGTCGAAGACGAGCTCGTCCTGGCCGCCCACCGCATTCACGTACGCGATCCACCCGCCGAACTCGCGGGCCCGATCCCGGAGGACGCCGAGCCGCTCCTCGAGCTTGCGTCGGTGGAACGGCGACCCGTTGATGTTCGTCACCAGCGGAACGCCCCGATACTCGGAGAAGGGCCGCCCCGGATGCCAGGCGTCCTCGCACACCGACAGCCCCATCGAGACGCCGCCCACCGAGATCTGCTCGGTCCGCTCGCCGGGCACGAAGTACCGCTGCTCGTCGAAGACCCCGAAGTTCGGCAGGACGATCTTGTGATAGCGGGCGCGGACCTTGCCGCCGGCGAGGAATCCTGCCGCGTTGTGCAGCCCTCGCTCGGTGCGGTCCACGAACCCGGCGATCACGGGACAGGCATCGGCGGTCTTGGCAGCGAGCTCCTCGAGCGCGGCGAGGTTGTCACGGACGAACTCGGGGCGGAGCACGAGATCTTCGGGCGGGTAACCGGTGACAGACAGCTCCGGGAAGCACACGAGCTCGACGCCGGCGGCCGTCGCCTCCGACGCCGAGGAGGCCATCTTCTCGACGTTGCCGGCGAGATCGCCGACGGTGAGGTTCAGCTGGCCGAGCGCGATGCGAGGCACGCCATCAGCGTAACGCGGGGAGCCGGTCGTTCAGGTCGGATCGGTCGCCATCTTCGCGGACCCTATTCCGGTCCGCCGATGTCGACGTTGTAGGCCTCCCACACGAGGTCCGCGCCCTTCTGGCGATGACGGATCACCTTCCCGATCAGCCGCTGGAGGTCGTCGCGAGCGTCGTCGAGCGGCCAGGGGAGACCTCCGATCTCGACCTCCTCGAGCCGGGCCAGCATCTCGCCGACCGCCTCGGTGATCTCGGGATGCTCGCCCCGAAGGCGATCGATCGTGCCGCTCAGGCGCGGCGACATCGTGACGATCTCCTCGTAGAGGCCCTCCGGCTTCTCGGTGTGCTCGACGTGCTGGTCCCACGCGTCACGGACCGCGGTGATCTCCTTGACCACGTGTGAGGTCCAGTCCGGGATCCGCCCTGCGGCGGGAGAGGAGGTAGCGAACTCGAGCGCCACCAGCGTCTCGTGGAGGGTCTTCCGGCGGCGCGCCGCCTCCTTCAGCGTGGGCGTGCGCTCGTGTTCCCTCGGTGGCTCGGCCATCCGGGCACTGTAGCCCCCGCCCGCGACACGACGCAATCTGAGCTCTCGCACCGCCCGTAGTACTCCCGACACGGAGGGGGATCGATGGCCGCACGCCGCCGCAGGGGCATCGTCGTACTCGCGATCTGCCTCGCCACGATCTCCGGGACCACGGGGATCGCCGACGCGGTCACCGTGGGCGTCCGCGGGGTCTTCAACGGCACCCGCTACGTCTGGAGCCCCAAGGTGCGGGACGTCGCGAGAACGACGACCGTTCGGTGGCGGGCCGTGGACGCCAGCCACAACGTCAAGTCCCGAGGCGCGAACTGGAGCTACTTCAAGAGCATCCCCAACGGGACATCCGTGAAGAGGACCTTCAACCGCCGAGGAACCTTCCGCTTCTACTGCACGATCCACGGCAACGTCGTGAACGGCGTCTGCTCCGGGATGTGTGGCTCGATCGTCGTCAGCTGACGCTCGCCGACGCGAGCTCGTGCACCATGGCTCGCGCCAGGGCCGCCGAGACCGTGTTGCCCTTCGCGTCGAACAGTGCCAGGGACTCGCGCGCCGCCTCGGTGGCCTCTCCCGTTCGCCCCGCGAGCCGCAGCACCTCCGCGAGGTCGATCATCGCTTCGCCCTGCGAGTTCAGGTCGTCGGAGGCCTGGATCATCGTCACTGCCTCGCGCGCGAGCTTCTCACCCTCGGCCGTGTCGCCGCGCGAGGCGAGGACCTTCCCGCGAACGCTCCGCCACCGGAACTGCGACGACACGTCGTCCTGCGCCGCGAGCTCCTCGCTGATCTTCGTGTGCTCCTCCGCGCCGTCCATGTCCCCTTGTCGGTACAGCACCTCCGCAAGGAACGCCGCGGTGGTGGAGATGTAGTTCGTCTCGCCCATCCGCTCGAGGGCGTCGAAGTCACGTCGCAGCTCGGCCTCCGCGGCCTCCAGATCCCCGGCGAGCATCTCCACCGGTCCCGAGTCGAAGGACGTCTGCGCCGCCAGGAACGTCCAGCCGAGCTCCTCGAGCTTCGCGCGACTCGCTCGATAGAGCGAACGGGACTCCTCCACGTTGCCCCGCATCGCCTCGAGGTGCGAGAGCGCGGCTTGGAGCAGGGCCTCCGGCTTCCGGTCGCCGCGGACCTCCTCGAGGAGCGCGCGGCACCGTTCGATCGCCTCCGGCACCGGCGTCGGTCCGCTGAGCGCGCAGTAGCCGAGCGAGGGGATCGCCCGGGCCACCATCAGCCGGTTGCCCGCGAGGCGGGCGTGCTGGAGCGTGCGCTGCGCCGCCGCCTCCGACGCTCCCCACTGCAGACCCATCTCCCGCACGAACATGATCAGTCGCCACGCGCGCGCGAGACCGTCGTGCGCCTCCAGCGCCTCCAGCTCGGGGAGATGCTCCTCGACGCCGGCGACGATCGTCGGCTCCACCGCCTCCGGATCGACGGTGTACAGCAGCTCTAGCTCCTGGATCTGCGCGGTCGCCTCCAGGACCCGGTCGGAGAGCTCGTGCGCCTCGTCGATCGCGGCGTGCAGCATCGCGCCTGCCTCGTCGAACCCTCCCTGCTCGGTGAGTGCCTCCGCCGCGTCCAGGCGGAGCCGTGGGCGCTCCGCGTGGCCCGGCGGGAGCA
>CBHFMJ010000219.1:0-4275 GCA_965994715.1 uncultured bacterium
AGGGTCTGCGCTTCGCGATCCGGGAGGGCGGCCACACCGTCGGCGCGGGCAGGGTCACCAAGGTCGTGAAGTAGCGTTGGCCCGGAAGGAAGGCAATCGCCCGAAGATCACGCTGGCCTGCTCGGATTGCAAGAGGCGCAACTACAACACGGTGAAGAACCGTGTGAACGACCGGGACCGGATCGAGCTCAAGAAGTACTGCCGTTGGTGCCGCTCCCATACGCTGCACCGCGAGACGCGCTAGCGCTGGTCCAAGCGCTCAAGTAGCGAAGCGAGAGCGCAGACCCAAGCGCTCAAGTAGCGAAGCGATAGCGCAGACCCAAGCGCTCAAGTAGCAAGCGATAGCGCAGCTTCAACGAACGGATCAGCCCGCGTCGACGTCCGTCTCCGCCAGCTTCTCGTTCGTCTTGACCTTGCCGAAGCGGATCGCCGCGACGACGGCGTCGGTCTTGGAGTGCACACCGAGCTTGGTCAAGACGTTCTGGATGTGCGTCCGCAGCGTGTGACGACTCATCCCGAGCTCGTTCGCGATGTCGACCGATGCCTCGCCCGCAGCGACGCGCTGGAGGATCTCGAGCTCTCGCGGTGTCAGGCGCTCCACCCGCTGCGCGAGCTCGCCATCGGTTCGCCGCTGCATCCGGAACCGCGCCAAGGAGAGCTCGACCTCACTCACCTCGTGGAGTGGATCGCCACGGTTCGCGCGGCGGATCGCCTCGGCGAGCTCGGAGACGGCCTGGGTCTTCCGCAGGAACCCCCGAGCTCCCGCTTCGACGGCACGCGCGAGCACGACATCGTCGTCGTGACCGGACAGCAGGATGACCTTCGTGTTCGACGCCTCCCGGTGGATGCGCCGGGTGGCTTCCAGGCCGTCGACGCCGGGCATCCCCACGTCCATCAGGAGCACATCCGGGTGCTGCACCTGGGCGGATTCGATCGCGGACTCACCGTCGGTGACCACCTCGATCACCTTGAGATCGTCCTCGTTGTCCAGCGCGATCTGCAGGGCCTCCCCGAAGGAGCGGTGGTCGTCGGCGATGACGACGCGGATGTCCCCCTCGGCTGTCCCAGATGCCTTGCGGTCCTTCGGCCTGGCTCGGGCAGCCATACCGCGGCATCGTAGGCATGTTGGTTTACGGAATCACGTACCCCCAGCGCCGGATTTTCTCGAGTCCCCCGTCCGAGGGACGCCGGACGCCGTCCGACCGACGTTGGATTAGCATCCCCCGATGAACGCGGCGGCCGCGGGGAAGGCGTATCCGGAGGCACCCTTCACAGTGGATCCCAGCCGTGTGGCCGCGTTCCGGGGACTGTTCTCCCAGGTGGGAGGGGTCCCGGTCACGTTCGCGACCGCGGCGGAGTTCACCGTGATCCCCGAGATCGTGGCCGATCCGGAGGTCGCGATCGACTCCTCCCGGGTCCTCCCCGGGAGTCAGGAGTACGAGTTCCGGCGCCCGCTGCGGGAGGGAGAGAGGCTGGCGATCAGGAGCAGGATCGAGTCGATCCGCTCACTCGGAGCCAATTCCTTCCTGGTCCTCGCCACCGAGCTCGTGGAACCCGGGGGCGAGATCGTCTGTACGGCGCGGTCGACGCTGATCGAACGGGCCCCAGAGTGATGCCGTCGCCGGCCGGGGTCGAGGCGGGGTCGGAGCTTCCGACCCGCTCGCGCATCGTGACCGCCGAGGACGTGAAGGCGTACGCTGAGGCCGGCGGAGACGCGAACCCGCTCCACCAGGACGAGGCCGTTGCCCGCGCAGCGGGGTTCCCGGGGATCGTCGCGCACGGGATGTTCACGATGGGGCACCTGGCCGCCTGCATCGCCGAGTGGGGCGGAGGTCCCGAGCGGGTGCGGCGACTGACCTCACATTTCCGCGCCCCCGTCTTCATGGGTGAGGAGATCGTGGCAGGTGGGCGCGTGAAATCGGTCGACGCCGAGCGAGCGGTGGCCGTCGTCGAATGCTGGGTGACGGTCGAACGTGACGGCCGGACGGAATGGCCGATCAAGCGCGGCGAAGCCGAGGTGCTCCTGGGCGAGTGAAGTGTCTCAGGCTCCCAGCTGGCCCTGCGCGTCCCCGCGCTGCGTGCGCCCCGACATCGCCTGGATCGCCTCGCTCATCCGATCGACCACGACCTGGACGTCGTTGCCGTAGCCCTCGTCCACCATGACCGTGACCCGGTCGATCTTGTCGGCCAATCGCTCGGCGACCGTGAGCATCGACTCCGCCGTCGACTGCGATTCCTTGTGCAGCTGGTCGGACATCGACTGGAATCGGCGATCCACCGAGCTGAGGACGTCGTTCGCGAGACCGGCATGCAGCTCCTTGATCGAGCGCAGCGTTTGCCGCAGGAGCTCTGCGTCGTCGTTCGCCGGGGCCGCCGAGCCGAGCCGGTCGGCGAGCGCCTGATTGTCCGAACGGATCATCCGAGCGATCGCCGTCACGCGGTCGTCGACGTGCGCGCGCATCCGCTCTTCGAACGCCTGCTGCTGCTCGGCGAGCATCGTGTCGATGCCCTCGATCGATCCCGCCGACGCGCGCATCCGCTCCACCGTCTCGCCGAGTGACGACGCGATCGCGATCTCCGTGGCCTCGGCCGTCTTCTCCACCAGGGCCTCACCGACCAGGATCATCCGCTCTTCGACGGTCTCCCGCAGCAGCACCTCCTGCTCCGTGGTCTTCTCCTCGATCATCCTGCGGAGGGCTTGAGAGTCACTCCGGATGAGCTCCGCCAACCCACGCACGCGGGCGTCGATGAAGCGCTCCATCGCGGCCTTCTGGGCGACCTCGTCGCGGCTGTGGATGCCCATGCCCTCGGACATCAGCTCGAGCTGCTGTCCTATCGCCTGGACCTCCTCACGGACCGTCGCACCGACGTTCGCCGTCAGGTCCCCATCCTGGCTCGCGAAGGACTCCGCGTGCGCCTCGACCCGCTGGGCGAGACGCCCCACCGCTTCGGCGCCTCCCTGCACGTATCCCTGCATCGCCTCGACGACGCGAGAGGTCTCGCGCGCCACCAACTCGCCGTGCTCTCGGACCTGCTGCAGGATGGTGTCGGTGAGGGTGGCGTCGCGCTCGTCGAGGTTCTTGAACGTCTCGGCGATGTGCCGCTCGACCTGCTCCAGCTGGTTCCGGACGCCCTCGACCCCGTGGAGGGTGGGGGAGTCGGCGATCTCGCGGATCGAGGCGACCGAGGACTCGATCGCCTCGCGCGTGGCCCGGCCCGTCTCGGCGAGGTCACCGAGCGCGTCCTCCACGCGCCCCGCGCGGGTGGAGAGCGCCTGGAAGCGTTCGTCGCTCGACGCGATCAAGCTCCTGATCGCCTGATCCCTCGAGAGGAGACTGACGATCCGCTCCTGTTCGGGACGGACGTCCTTCGCCGACGAACGCCAGAGCTCGGTGGCCACTTCGCGCATAAGGATCGTGGCCTGCTGTTCGAGGACCTGGAGGCCCTCCTCCACGCGCTCGTCGACCACGTTCGTCAACGCGTTCGCGATCTCTTCCTCGGCGGGGGTCAGGATGGGTGGCTCCGGCGCCTGCCGTCGAGTGAACAATGGGGAACGCCGGCGGCTACCGGCTCCTGCCGGCCGTGCGGTGCGCTGTTCGTTCATGCGTGTGCCTCGCGATCCGGGGCCGCTGCGGCACGTCTTGGAACGGAAGGATAGGTCAGGTGCGGCCGTGCTCCCGTATCTGCCGAGGAAATCCCCCCGGGTCGGGTCGTCGGCCCGGCCGTCCGGGGGAGGGCGATCGGGACGAAAGGAACGGCGGGATGGTTCCTTTGCCGGGCCCTGAGGCCGACCCTATACTGAGGTCTCCGAACGTCCAGCCACGACGCTGGGAGGCCCGGAGCCCAGGGGCGTAGCTCAATTTGGTAGAGCACCGGTCTCCAAAACCGGCGGTTGGGGGTTCAAGTCCCTCCGCCCCTGCAAGGGAGCACCCATGAACCGGCAGATGAAGCGGATGCAGGAACGCCAGGAGCGCGCGCAGAAGCGCGCGGGCGCCGCGCGTCCCGCCACGCCGTCCGCCGCCACCAGGAAGGCCGCCGTGCAAGAACGACGAAAGCGGACCGGTGCGCGTCAGTTCCTGAAGGAGGTCCGTCAGGAGCTCAGCAAGGTCGACTGGCCGACGCGTCGGGAGCTCGTCTCGTACTCCATCGTGGTGCTCGTGACCGTGACCGTCCTCACGGCCTTCGTGTTCGGGCTCGACTCCCTGTTCACGAGGTTCGTCTTCGACGTGCTCGGTAATTGATGAGGACCGATGTGAACGGATCCGGTTCGATCTC
>CBHFMJ010000220.1:0-4190 GCA_965994715.1 uncultured bacterium
GAGCAGGCGCAGCGGACCGGCGATCTCGCCAAGGCCGGCGAGCTGCAATACGGCCGCATCCCCGAGCTGGAGAAGAAGCTCGCCGACGCCGCCCAGGCGTCCAAAGGTGCGATGCTGCGCGTGGACGTGACCGACCAGGATAACGCGTTGGTCTTCGTGGCACCCGATGTGTCTCCGGAGGAGGCTGACTCGTACTTCGAACGGCTCGCGCGACGCGTGACCGACGGGCTCGCCGAGGCGGGGATCCCCCGATGTCGAGGCGGCGTCATGGCCGAGTCCGCGGCGTGGCGAGCGGATCGGGAGGCGTGGATCCGAACGTTCCGCGAACAGCTGGCGCTCTCCGACGTCGGTGGGACGGCGTTCTCGAACATCGCACTCGACTACCGCCGGGTCGCGGGCGCGCTCGACGTGGAAGCGTCCATCGACCAGCTCGTCCGGCAGGCCGCGGCGGAGGGATGGCTCGTCCGGAAGCTCGCCTCGTCGGCCCTCGATCTCCGACCCCCAACCGGCTTCTTCCGTGAGTTCCTGGTGGGGTGGGACGGTGCACATGCCGGGACGCTCGATGTGAAGCATGGGGGGATCACCCCCATCACGAACGTCGCGAGGACGTTCGCGGTTGCGTCGGGGGTCGCATCCAACCGGACGATCGACCGCCTCCGCGCCGCTGCATCCCTTGGGGCGTTAGATCCCGACCTGGCCGTTGGGCTCGAGGAGGCGTTCCGCCTGCTGTGGCGGATCAGGCTGCGGCACCAGGTGCGTCAGCTTCGCGCGGGAGAGCCTGCGGACGACCTCGCGGATCCCCGCCTCCTCGGCCCTCTGACCCGCAGGAGCCTGCGAGAAGCTTTCAAACTGATCATCGCGGGCCAGCGCGTGCTCTCGTCCACGTACGGGTTGCGCCCGCGATGATCCGCCTCCCGGAGCGCCCTCGGGGTTTCGGAGGCGGATCGTGGCGACAGGCCGCGTACGCATCGCTCGATTTCGAGACGACGGGCCTCGACGTCGAGGGGGACGACATCATCTCGTTCGGCGTGGTACCGATCGAAGGGGGGAGGATCCTCCCGGGGAGGTCGACCTATCGCGAGGTCCGGCCGGATCGACCGTTGAAGCCTCCATCGATCGCGGTGCACGGTCTGCGGCCGGTGGACCTGGAAGAAGCGTCTGCCCTCGGGGCGGTCGTGGACGATCTGCGCGACGCCCTGGCGGGACGGTACGTGCTCGCGTGGGCCGCGGTCATCGAAGCGGCGTTCCTGGCGAGGACGTTCGGGCGTCGGCCCTCGTGGTGGCGAAGGCGGATCATCGACGTTTTCCGGCTCGCTCTCCTCGTCGAGGGGTCTCGCTCTGGTCGCCACGACGACTTCTCGCTCACCGCCGTCGCCCATCGGGTGGGCGTTCCGGTGGAGCATCCGCATCACGCGCTCGACGATGCATTGACCACGGCAGAAGTCTTCCTCGTTCTGCTGCCTGACCTGGAGCGGCGCGGGATCATGACGCCCCGGCGGCTGCTTCGTGCGGGTCGAGGATAGGGGGCGGGTCCCTGCCGCGCCTCTCGAGCCCAGGGTCATGTCCGGAGGTCACGTCGGTCGAACGCGGCCACCGTCGCGGCCATGGCGACGGTTGTGAGGGCGATCAGAACCCCCGCGTGACCGATGTGGAGGCCGTTGCGAAGCGGAAGGCTGTCCCCGTAGTAGAAGAAGGGGCTCAGGCGCGCGGCCCACGCGAACCCATCGACGGTGGGGGCGAACGCGTTCAGGATGAATGTGCCGACCGCGATGGCCGAGGTGACGCCGATCGCGAGGGCACGTCGACCGTGCCACGCTCCAAGGAACATCGCGATCGCGCCGAACGCGACCCCGAGGAGCAGCAGGTGCAGGGTCGCAGCCGCGATGTCGGGGATCGAGACATCGAGGCCGAAGAGCCGACCGACCGCCACGACGGAGATCCACAGCACCACGCCAAGACTGAGCGCCGTGAGGCCAATCGCGGCGAACTTCTGCAGGACGATCATCCGGCGGGTGATCGGCGTCACGACGAGGAGGTCCAACGTTCCCTGCTCCTCCTCCCCTGCCAAGCTCCGCGCGCCCGCGCCGATCGCGAACACGAGGATCAGGGCCGGCCCGAGGAACGAGAACAGCTCGCTCTGGAGATAGCCAACAGGTGTCCCCAGGCTGAGCTCACCGATCACGCTGCGGAGGGCGTCGGGGATGTTCTCCAGGTAGGACGCGAACTGATCGGCGTTGTCACGCACGCTGGGCCAGAACGAGCTGTACATCAGCACCATAGCCGAGAGGCCGATCCCCCATCCGATCAGCGCCCTCCGCTGGTCACGGAGCTCCTTCCGCACGAGATCGATCACGACGCCTCCTCGGCTGTGGGGTAGTACGCGAGGAATAGCTCCTCGAGACCCGGTTCGTGGCTCCGGAGGTCGACGACTTCGTAGCGGGCAGCCGCCTTGAGCACGCTGTCGACGGGGCCGCGGACCGAGCAGCGGACGGATTCCCCGTGGACCTCCAGATCGGAGACGCCCGTGAGATCCGCGAACGCGGTTGCCGGCACCGGCGTCGCGAAATGGAACTCGAGCACCCGGATCGCCTTGGCTCGGAGGTCGCCGACATCCTCGACGCCCAGCAACCTTCCGTCTCCGATGATCCCCACCCGGTCGCACATCCGCTCCACCTCGGGCAGGACGTGGGAGGAGAGGAACACGGTCCTGCCCTCCGCCGCGATCTCCCGCATCAGCTCGTGGAACACACGCTGGATCAGGGGATCGAGGCCCTGGGTCGGTTCGTCGAGGATCAGGAGGCGGGGTCGATGCATCAGGGCTTGGATCAAGCCGAGCTTCTGCGCGTTCCCATGGGACAACGAGTCGATCTGTGGTTCGAGGTCGCATGCGAACCTACGGCTGAGGCTCTCGACCCGTCCGAACGGCACGTCGCGCACCTCCGCGCGAAGAACTCCAGGTAGCGGCGCCCGGTCATCCGTCGATACGCGACGAAGTCTCCGGGGAGATAGCCGACGGATCGGTGGATCTCCACCGCGTCGTCGTGGGAGTCGAGGCCGAGGAGCGTGGCTCGTCCTGCGCTCGGCCGAAGGAGATCGAGCATCGTTCTGATCGTCGTGGTCTTCCCCGCGCCGTTCGGTCCGAGGAACCCGAACACCTCGCCCGGCGCGACCGTGAGGCTGATGTCCTCGATGCCACGGCGCGTTCCATAGCGCTTCGTGAGCCCTTGAAGTGCGATCGCCGCGCCGTCCGTCACCGCTCGGCTCCTCGGGCTACGGGCCGCAGGGAGACGAACCAAGCCACCGCGATCGACGCCCCGGCCACGAGCGCGAGAACGAACGTCATGATCGTCGCGGCTTCCGCCGTCGCCACGCCACGGGTTTCCATCATGGTCGCGATCTCCCCGGGCCTGAAGGCGTCATGCCCGGACATCTGGTGCGGGCGGGCTCCGGTCATCGCCACATCATGCCGTCTCTTCTCCTCGGCTTATCGGGGGGACATCGATGGCTCTCGAGTCACCCCCGGACGCGAGGCTCTCGGACGACCTCCCGAGTCCCAGCTGCTTCGGGATCGCCCTTGAACCCCTTGCCGAGCTCTTCACCCCATCGCCGGGCGCGCTCCGTTTCCCCGTCAACGAGCGGACCGGCCGTTCCCGTCACGTAGAAGCTCTCTGACGGAGTGGCGATCTTGAAACCGAGCTTCCCGACACGCTTCTCGGCCCGACGAGCAGCCGAACCAGGCACGCGAGGCTCGGCGATCCGTGTGTCGGATGCGGCAGCCGCAAGGTCCCGGCCGTGGGCTCGCTCGAGGCCAGTGATCCACCCACGCAGCCCGTTCCCGCCGGACACGACATGTCCGCCGGCTTGGCGGGTCGCGTCCTCACGGGTCTTGGGGCGGCTCATGCCGAACGCGTGTGTGGGACCTCCCACGATGATCAGGCCGACGCCGTCCGGGATGACTCCGGGTGCGGTTCCGACTTCGAGGATGTCGGTCGGCACGGAAGTGGAGAGTCCCTCCTTCACCGCCTCTGCCTCTGCGATCTGCTGGGTGTTGCCGAACATGGACTCGAAGACTACGAGTGCGCGTGTCATGTCACCCTCCTGTGAACCGCTTCGCGGTACGGCTTCGGGGACCATGCGGGACTTCCGGAGGACGCGAAGAAGGCGGGGCCTTCGGCCCCGCCTTGCTCGCC
>CBHFMJ010000221.1:0-4173 GCA_965994715.1 uncultured bacterium
CAGGGGTCGACCCTCGACGCCACGATCAACTGGGACACTCTCCAGACGTTCAGCACCACCGGGGCTCCGCCGAACGGCTCGGACTACGTCCGGCTGCGCGACGGCGCGGGGGCGTACCTCTCGGCCTCCGAGATCGATCGCGTCTCGTTCGACGGGGTGAACGCGTTGCCGCCGCTCCCGATCGATTGGGTCGTCGATCCGGACCCGCCGGGGCAGCCCGGTGATCCTGCGCTGTACTCGACGGACGCCGACAGCAGGAACTCGGTGATCGTCCAAGAGGTCGACGTCCCCGCGGGCTCGCCCGAGCTGACTTTCGACGCGGCGTGGGACCTGGAGACGACGTTCGACTTCGCGTACGTCCAGATCACCGACGACGGAGGCGAGACCTACACGAGCCTCGAGTGCACGGACACCGTGGACGACACGACGGGGGGCAACGTGGGTCCCGGGTTCGGACACGGGTTCAACGGGTTCAACGACACCCCGACGTTCGCGCCGCAGGCCTGCGACCTGACGCCGTGGGCCGGACAGACCGATGTGGGGCTCGCGTTCCGGTACTTCTCGGACTCGAACACCCACGGCGCCGGCTTCTGGGCCGACGACGTGATGATCGGCGACACGTTGATCTCCGACGGCTCGACCCTCGAGGGCTGGCAGTCGGCGACACAGTTCAACAACGTCGAGGTCGAGGCGTACACGGTCCGGCTGATCGCCTACGGCGGCGGCAACAGGGCTTGGATCGCCGAGGTTCCGCTGGACGAGGACAACAACGGCGTCCTCACCGGTGGAGCCCTCCGCAAGGCGATCGGGTCACAGGCCGACACCGTGGCCGCGATCGTGACATACCACGACTCCACTGAGTTGGTGCAGCAGTACGCGCCGTACACGCTGCGTGCGAACGGCGTGGTGCAGCCCGGCGGGTAACCGACGGGCGGCAAGTACGGAAGAGAGGGAGCGGCCTTCGGCCGCTCCCTCTCCCATGTCCGACTCCCTCTTCACCGGGTCCGTGCGAAGGAGCCGACCCGCTTCGCCCTCCGAGGCACATGCGAGACGTGCCGGAGGGCGACGCGGTCCTCGGTCGAGCCGCCGCTGGCGTCGAGGGCCGCGTACAGCTGCCACTGGCCCGGGAGGCCCCGGAGCTCGTGGGACCCGCGATCCTCGAACAGCAGATCGGATCCGGCCACCACGTCCCGGACGGTCCGGGTCACGAGCACCTCGCCCGGCCCCGCCCGGCCGACGACGCGAGCGCCCGCGTGGACCGCGACCCCTCGGACCTTGCCGTTGTCTCGGATGCACTCGCCGGTATGGATCCCGGCTCGAGCCTTCAGTCCGAGCTCGGCGAGTGAGACCGAGATGGCGGTGGCGCACAGGACGGCAGGTGTCGCCGCCTCGAAGGTCGCGAAGAAGCCGTCGCCGGCATCGTCAACCTCGTGTCCACCCCATCGATCGAGGAGATCGCGGACCCGCCCGTGGTGGGCCCTCAGGAGCAAGGACCACCGGCGGTCGCCGAGCGTGGCCGCCAGGCGTGTCGAGCCGACGAGGTCGGTGAAGAGCAGCGTGACCAGGACGCGGCGTTGCGCCCCGTCCGAGGTCGCTGCGCGATATCGCTCTTCGCGGTCCATGACGGACCATCCCGTCCTTTCCCGTCGGCGGTGCCGGTGAAGCTGCGAGAACGGTGGTGCTGTGGGGAAGTGCGAAGCTGATCGTGGACATTCGGTCTCCGTTCGTGTGCGGATGCGGCTCGGGAGGTCTTCCCTCTGGTGCAGAAAGGCCGCCCGAAGGGCGGCCCTAGACGTCGGATGGGACCGGCGCTTAGGGCAGAGCCCCCGCAGGACGCGTCGTGAAGGGAAGGATGTCGAAGCTGAGTCGCCGATTCATCGTTCCCTCCTTTCCTCGCTCGGTCGTCATCGAGCCCGCACCCTAAACCTCCGTTCGCGGCCGACGCAATAGCTCATCGGGACGGTTTCGAGCGACTGCCATCGCGCGCCGATCCCGCCGACCTGGACCCGATACGCTCGAGCCACGATGAGCCCGAAGATGAAGAAGTACGAGACCGTCGAGGAGTACATCGCCGATCAGCCGGACGACGTCCGGAAGACCCTCGAACACGTGCGTCGTTCGGTGCTCGCCGTCGTGCCGAAGGCGACCGAGAAGATCGGGTACGGGATGCCGGGCTTCTACGTCGACGGGCGTCCACTCCTCTACTACTCGGCGTTCAAGGAGCACTGCAGCATCTTCCCGGCGAGCGCTGCCGTGATCGAACGACTCTCGGACGATCTGAAGGGATATGGCCTCGCGAAGGGCACGATCCGTTTCCCGATCGGCGAACCACCGCCGGCGTCGCTCGTCAAGAAGATCGTGAAGGCGAAGCTCGAGGAGCTCAGCGGCTGACCGAGTCGGCCAGTTGGACTTCTGTACGGGAACCCTTGGAGAAGGACGATCCGCATCGCCGCGCGCATCCCTGCCCTTCATGGCAGCCAGTACGCGGACTCCTCCGGGACCTCGGAATCTGCGTCGCCGCCCCCGCGGCGCTCAGCGTTCGGAACGCTCCGAGGACTCCCAGCGAGATTGCGCGCTGGTCGGGTCGGAGGGCACCGGCTTCCCGATGGAGGAGCGCGATCTCCAGGGCGTCGCGCTGCAGGCTCGGAGCCTCCGGCGAGCGCCTCGTCCAACACATCCCCGATCAGGTCTCCGATCCCCGAGTAGGACAAGCCCATCTCGTTCTCGCCCGGCCGAGAAACCAACACGCGATGACCGGCTTCCTGACCAGCTTCCACCCCCGTCCCACAGGACCGTCTTGCCGATTCCCGCCTCACCTTCGAGGAGGAGGTCGTGCGACTTCTCGGTCAGGTCGTGGACGAATCGGGAGAGCGCGGCGAGCTCAGGTTCACGACCGACGAGCCCGCCCGGTTCCTGTGGCCGATGATCGCCTCGTCCCTGCTCAGGGCCCCTCATCGTAGACCCCGGCTTTTCACGGAAGGGACCGATCTGCTGGGGATGCAGTGGGTTCGGAATGGTGAGCTCGGGCGGTTGGTTGCACACCCGAGTGGTCGTGGTCGTCTCCGTCTCGTGATAGGAGGACGCCGATGGCGGACTTGGAGGAGAACAAGCGAACGGTCGTCGAGTTCTACGAGCTCGCGTTCAACGGCAGGCAGCCAGAGCAGGCTGTCGAGAAGTACGTGGGGTCCGAGTACATCCAGCACAATCCACAAGCTCCCGACGGGGCCGAGGCGTTCATCGAGTTCGTGAAGGCGTTCCCCGAGGCGAACGTCGACATCCGGCGCGTGGTCGCAGAGGGCGACATCGTCGTCACGCACAGCCTGTTGAAGTTCGCACCCGACGACCGGGGCACCGTCGCGGTGGATCTCTTCCGTCTCCAGGACGGCAAGGTCGTCGAGCACTGGGACGTGTTGCAGCCGTTCCCCGAGGAGAGCGCGAACCCGCATCCGATGTTCTAGCGCCGTGGGGGTCTGAGGGGCGGCACAGACCTCGGGTCGCCACTCGAACCGATCCCTTCCACTATCGTCGCCGCGTGGCGAGGCTGCCGGTCGACAGCGTGTCGCTGCTCGTCGGAGCGATCTGGGGGCTGGCGGCGATCTTCTGGATCGTCCTCCGGCGGTGGGAGGGAACGTGCGTCACGGAGGCTCGCCGGAAGGAGCTCGAAAGCGAGGCCGAGGCCGTGTCACCCGCGATCCGTGCGTGGCGATGGATGACCGTCACGATCACGGGCGCGATCCCGCTGCTGTTCGCGGTCGATGGGTTCGTGGACTCGATCGAGATCCTCTACGCGCCGGAGCTGTCCTTCTTCGCCGGACCCGACCTCGCGTTGCAGGTCGTGGGCATCGTCCTCTCCGCAGCGGGGCTGGCGATCCTGATCGGCGTGGGCCGGAAGCTCGCGGTCTACGTGTACCGCCGGGCGATCGACGAGCGGGAGATGATGACGACCGGTGCCCACCGATACGTGCGGCACCCCTTCTACATCCACTTCCTCGTGCTGCCGATCGGGTTGTGCCTGCTGACCCTGAACTACCTGGCGCTCCTCGTCCTGGCCGCGTACACGACGCTCTGGCAGCCGAGGACGGTCGTCGGGTGGATGCGCTCGGAGGAGGACGATCTGCGGCGCCGGTACGGCGACGAGGCTGAGGCGTACCTCAGCCGGACCGGGCGCGTCTT
>CBHFMJ010000222.1:0-4153 GCA_965994715.1 uncultured bacterium
GCGTTCGGGATGGAAGGGGAGAGCCTCCCGATCCTCGAGGCCCACGCGGCCGCGCTGACGGGGAAAACGGTCACGTTCAGCCTCCCGGGGATCGAGGGGCGCATGTGGTGCCGTGTCGCGCCGACGCACGACGCGGGCGAGCACATCGTGGGGACGTTCTGCATCGCCACCGAGCCGGCGTCCGACGGCGACGAGCTGGAGACGGTGCAGGACACCACTCTCACGCTGGTGTGAGCGTCGGGGCGGTCAGTCGCGGAAGCGGCCGGCCGCCCCGAGCACCGCTTCTCGTTCCCCCTCGCCGAATGCCGAGCAGAGCGTCCACAGCTCGTAGCCCGATGGCGGGAGGTACACGCCCTCGTCCAGCATGTGGTGGAAGAAGCGCGCGAACCGGTCGTGGTCCGCGGCCTTCGCGTCAGTGAAGTTCCTGATGGGTCCGTCCGAGAAGAAGACGCTGAACAGGGACCCTGCTCGGTTGATCGTGGCGCCGATGTCGTTGGCCTCGAAGGCCGCGGCGAGGCCGGCCTGGAGATCCTCCGCGGTGGTCTCGAGTCCCGGGTAGGGGTTCTCGTTGTCGATGAGATCGAGGGCCGCCAGGCCGGCCGCCACCGCGACCGGGTTCCCGCTCAGCGTCCCCGCCTGGTACACGTGGCCCGCCGGCGCGAGCTGCTCCATCACATCGCGTCGGCCGCCGAACGCGGCGCTCGGGAACCCGCCCCCCATCACCTTGCCGAGGACGGTGAGGTCGGGGGTGACGCCGAAGCGCTCCTGCGCGCCGCCCCGGGCGATCCGGAACCCGGTGATCACCTCGTCGAAGATCAGGAGCGCACGGTGCTCGTCACAGAGCAGACGGAGCCCCTCGAGGTACCCGTCGTCGGGTGGAACCACGCCCATGTTCGCGGGAACCGGCTCGACGATGAGCGCGGCGACGCCCCCTTCGTTCGCATCGAGGAGCGCCGCGACCCCATCGAGGTCGTTGAAGGGCGCGACCAGGGTGTCGCGCGTGGCCCCGGCGGTGACGCCGGGCGTGCTCGGGATCCCGAACGTCGCGAGACCGCTACCCGCGCCGTGCGCGAGCAGGGCGTCGGAATGACCGTGGTAGCAGCCCTCGAGCTTGATCAGCGCGTCCTTCCCGGTGGCGGCGCGCGCCAGTCGGATCGCCGACATCGCCGCCTCGGTGCCGGAGGACACGAGTCGAACCTGTTCGATCGAAGGCACCATCGACACGATCCGCTCGGCGAGGAGGACCTCCGCTTCGGTGGGGATGCCGAACGAGGTCCCTCGGGAAGCCGCCTCCGCGGAGGCGTCCACGATCTCCTTCCGCGCGTGGCCGAAGATCGAGGCGCCCCACGACTGGCAGAGATCGACGTACCAGCGGCCGTCCTCGTCCTCGAATGAGGCACCCTCGCCTCGGACGGCGAACCGTGGCGTGCCACCGACGGCGCCGAACGCCCGGACCGGCGAATTCACCCCGCCGGGGATCGATCGCTTCGCGCGTTCGAACAGCTCGCCGGATCCGTCCATCGGCCGGAGAGTCTATGGCTGTGGTTGGATGCGACCCCATGACCGTCGGGAGCGATGATGTCCGCGCCGCCGCCGAACGGATCGCCGGTCGGATCCGTCGAACGCCCGTGCTCGAGCTCGGTGAGTTGCGCGGTGCATCGGTCGTGGCAAAGCTCGAGCTGTTGCAGCACACGGGGTCGTTCAAGCCGCGCGGAGCGTTCAACAAGCTGCTGTCGAGTGAGGTACCGCCGGCCGGCGTGATCGCCGCCTCCGGTGGGAACTTCGGCCTCGCCGTGGCCTACGCTGCCCGCGAGACCGACGTCCTTGCCGAGGTCTTCATCCCGTCGACCTCGCCGACGACGAAGGTGGAGCGCGTCCGCGCCCACGGCGCGAACGTGACGATCGTCGACGGCTACTGGGCCGAGGCGCAGGAGGCGGCGAGCGCTCGTGCAGCCGAGATCGGCGCGCTCCTGATGCACCCGTTCGATCAGCCCGACGTCATCGCCGGTCAGGGGACGCTTGGGCTCGAGATCGAGGAGCAGGTGCCCGATGTCGACACGATCCTGATGGGCGTCGGCGGCGGTGGACCGCTCGCGGGGATCGCTGCGTGGTGCGGCGACCGGGTTCGGGTGATCGGCGTCGAGCCCGAAGGCTGCGCGTCGATGACGGCGGCGCTCGCGGCCGGCGAACCGGTCGTGGTGGAGGTCGGCGGCCTCGGTGCGGATTCGCTCGGCGCCGCACGGGTAGGTGACCACGTCTTCCCGATCGTGCGCGATCGGGTCGACCGGATGGCCCTGGTGACGGAAGGTCAGATCCGGGAGGCGCAGCGGGCCCTTTGGGAGGACGCCCGCCTGATCGTCGAGCCCGGCGGGGCGGCAGCGTTCGCGGCCCTGCGATCGGGTGCCTTCGACGTCTCGCCCGGCGAGCGCGTAGGCGTCGTGCTCTCCGGTGGGAACTGCGATCCCTCGACCGTCACGTCTCTGACGTAGCCGAGCGGGACCTCAGGCGATCTCCGCGTCGAGAAGCTCGCGCAGCTTCGTGGTCGTGTTCCAGTTCCGGATCGTCATCTGCTGGTAGACGGGTAGCGACGCCACTCGATTCAGGCGGCTCGACGTCGCGCGGCTCGTGAGCCTCGAGAAGTAGACGACGCCCGTTCCCGCCCAGATGCGGTCCACACCCTCCTTCGTCGGGAGGCTGGCCACCACCTGCTTCGCCGTGACGGACGGCTTCAGGAAGCACACGTCGTAGCGGTACTTCGCCGGATCCCGGCCGAAGCCCTTCGGCGCCTTGTCGACGACCGCGCGCATCTGGCTCCGGCTCTTCACGACGACGCTCGCCTCGTAGTGAGCGAACGCCTTCCGGATCGTTCGCTCGATCCTCGTGGTCAGGGCGGCCTGGCTGGAGGACGGACCGGTGAACACGACGTTGCCACTCTGGATGTAGGTCCCGACATCTTCGAAGCCCCCGTCCTCGAAGCATGCCTTCAACACCGGCATCGGAACCGGGTTCTTCCCGCCGACGTTGATGCCGCGGAGGAGCGCGACGTAGCGAGGCATCGACGCTCGGGCTCAGCCCCGGAGCCAGTCCGCGGCGTCCTTCGCATGGTAGGTGAGGATCAGATCTGCTCCGGCCCGACGGATCGACGTCAGCAGCTCGAGCACCAGGCGCCGCTCGTCGAGCCAGCCGTTCGCGGCCGCCGCCTTCACCATCGCGTATTCACCGCTCACGTGAAACGCGGCCATCGGGAACCTCGTCTCGTCCTTCGCGCGCCGGATCACATCGAGGTACGGCAGCGCCGGCTTCACCATCACGATGTCGGCGCCCTCGTCGATGTCCGTGCGGATCTCCCGGAGAGCCTCCTGCAGGTTCGCGGGATCCTCCTGGTGGCCGGTGCGGTCCCCGAACCGGGGCGCGCCCTCGGCCGCCTCGCGGAACGGGCCGTACAGCGCCGAAGCGAACTTCGCCGCGTAGGCGAGGATGCCGATGTCCTGATGACCGGCCGCGTCCATCGCGTCACGGATCGCGGCGACCTGGCCGTCCATCATCCCGCTGGGGCCGACGAGGTGGGCGCCCGCCTCGGCCTGCGCGAGCGCGATCCGCTGGTAGAGCTCCACCGTCGCGTCGTTGTCCACCTCACCGAGGTCGTTGAGGACGCCGCAATGCCCGTGGTCGGTGTACTCGTCGAGGCAGAGGTCGCCGATCACCACGGCCTCGTCGCCGAACTCAGACCGGAGCGCCGCGATCGCCTGCTGACCGATCCCCTCGGGGTTCCAGGCCTCCGACCCCTCGGGATCCTTCCGCGTGGGTACCGCGAAGAGGATGAACGCGAGCACACCGCGCTCCGCGATCTCGACGGCTTCCTTGCGGAGCGACTCGATCGTGTGCTGCGACTGGCCCGGCATCGACGTGATCGGTGCAGGCTCGGTGAGCCCTTCCTTGACGAAGAGGGGCGCGATCAGGTCGCCCGGCCGCACGTCGGTCTCGCGGATCAGCGAACGGAGCGCGGGGGTCCGGCGCATGCGCCGCGGTCGGGAATCAGGGAAGCTCACGGGCCAGAGCGTACCGCGGCCGAGATCACGAGGCCGACGAGCGAGGGGAGGGGAGGATGGAGCCGAAGAAGCGATGGGACGGCTACGTGTCGTTCTCGTACCTG
>CBHFMJ010000223.1:0-4147 GCA_965994715.1 uncultured bacterium
TTGGACCTGGGGACTATCACCCCATTGTTGTGGACGTTTTTTATTATGGCCTTGTAGGGGCACAACACCCTAACGCGGCCGGAGGCACGCCGGGTGAAGACCTGCGGCGCTACCGCTTCAGCCATCCCCTCCCTCCTTCTGTGCGTCACGCTCCGGCTCAGCCGGACGTGAACTGGTGTCCGATCACCTCTCCGCCCCGGATCGCGACGATCAGCCCTCGTAGCACCCCCTCTCCGTACTCGCTCCCGGGGTTGAATGCGGGCGTGCGGCCGTAGCTCGTCGCCCCTCTGGATTCGTGGATATGACCATGCAGTCCGACCGTCGGCTGGTACGTCGCGAGCGCGTCCGCCACGGCCTGGGACCCGGCGCCGTACTCGACGGGTTGCCCTCGCTCGATCACCGGCGCCGGCGGCCAGACCGACGCGTCCAGCTTCAGGCAGGTGTCGAGCCCCGAGTCGAGCGGTGGGCAGTGGAAGTTGAACACCGTCTTCGTCGGGTCAGCGACGGAGGGGATCAGCTTCTCGATCACGTCCGCGATCTCCTCGTCGGTCCGCTCGCGTGGCGTCTCCCACGGCGTCGGCGTCGAGTACCCGATCGTGAGCAGCTCGTGCTCGTCGTCGAGGGGCACAGCGCGATTCTCGGCGTTGACGACCCGTTCCCCGGTCGCCTCGTCGAGCGCGGACAGGACCTCGTCGGTGTCGTCGTTGCCGCCGCACAGGAAGACCCGCACGTGCGTCCCGGCGAGCCGCTCCTCCGCGAGCGCGATCCACTCGGCGAGTCGCTCCTTGGCCAGCACGTCGAAGAGATCGTCGATCCGATCCTGCTGCCCCACGTACGAGCCATACTCCTCCGGGTCCATCTCCTGCCAGTAGAAGCCGAGGGTCTGCATCGTTCGCTTGAACTCGGCGAACTGTTCTTCGCTCCTGAGGTGGTGGTCCTTGCCTTGGAGGTGGGCGCGCCACGTCCCGCCGGCCTCGCGTACCAACGGGATCAGAAGCTTCCCCATCAGGTCGCCGCCGAAGACGAGGGCGTCGACCTCGTAGAACTTCGCCGCGGTCAGGAACTTGCGGTAGGTGGGCTCAGAGCCGTGGATGTCGCACGCGTAGAACAGCTTCGTCCCGCTCTCCTTGGGCTTCTTCGAGAATAGCGGCATCTACGCGTCCTCCGGATCCGCCGTCAGCTCACCCACGTCCCGGTACCACTTCTTGCGATCCCCCACCTTCGCCCGCAGCCTCCACGACATCGACTTCGGCTCGGCCTCGATCCGATCGAGCGCGACCTGCACCTGGTCGGCCACCCGTCGGGTCTCCTCGTCGGAGAGCTGCTCGTAGTGCTCCGCCATCTGACGGACCTTGCCGAGGTTCATGGTGAGCGTCCGCCACCAGCCCCAGTCCTTCCCGCAGAGCCCCGCGACGCGGTCGATGTTGATCGTCTCGTCGTCGTGGTGGCCTAGGGGGAACTCCAGGAGCAGCATGATCGTGTCGATCAGGTCCTTCTCGTTGATCTCGACGATCTGCATCTTCTGGAGGAGCAGCTCGGCGAGCGGGATCGTCTCGGGATCGAGCTCGAGCCGACCCTTCCACGGCACCGTGTGACAGAACTCGAGCTTGTCGAGGAACACGTCGATGTGCATCCCGCTCGCGGGGTGCTCCGCGACGAGGCGCGTGCCCTCCGAGCCGACGTAGACGTGCGGATCGTCCACGTATCCTGCGCCGGCCAGCATCTCGCGGATCCGGTCGGCCTCGCGCCCGTACGCGGCGAAGTCGATGTCGGTGTAGTGGCGTCCGAGCCGCTCCCGGAGGCGGGCATGGTTCGGGCAGCGCCGGGCGAACGCGACCGCGCCGAGCAACCGGAGCGTGATCCCCGTTTCCCGGGCGAGACCCAGCAGGCGATCGGCCTCCGCCTCGAACTCGGCCTTCTCCAGGGCGACCTCCCGAAACGATCCTCGCTGCCGGCACGGCGAATCCGAGTGTGGGCGCTCCGGTCTCGGGACGCAAGCGGGGGTGTGCCCCGAGTCAACCGAGCGCGGCGAGGAACTCGTCGAGGTCGGGAGCGACGTGGAAGCTCGGCTCCACGGAGCCCTCGAACGCCTCGACGGTCTTGAAGCCGTTCCCGGTGACGAAGGCCACGACCTCCTCCTCGGGCCGGATCATGCCCTGGTCGACGAGCCGCTTGAGGTTGGCGATCGTGACGCCGCCGGCGGTCTCGGTGAACACGCCTTCGGTCGAGGCCAGCAGCCGGACCCCATCCAGGATCTCGGCCTCGGTGCACCACTCGATCGCGCCGCCGGTCTCCCGGGCGACCTGGAGCGCGAAGTAGCCGTCCGCGGGTGAGCCGATCGCCAGCGAGCGTGCGATCGTGTCCGGCTTGACGGGGGTGACCTCCTCGGCGCCGTCCTGGAAGGCCTGGGCGACGGGCCGGCAGCCTTCGGGCTGCGCTCCGCTCACTCGGTACGACTTCTGCTCGACCGCCCCGATCGCGATGAGCTCCTGGAACGCCCGGTGGATCTTCGTCAGGAGCGCGCCGCTCGCGATCGGCACCACGACGTGATCGGGCACGCGCCACCCGAGCTGCTCCGCGACCTCGAACCCGAGGGTCTTCGAGCCCTCGGCGTAGTAGGGGCGCATGTTCACGTTCACGAACGCCCACGGCAGGGCGTCCGCGACCTCGGCGCACAGCCTGTTCACGTCGTCGTAGTTGCCCTTCACCGCGACGACCTTGGCGCCGTAGGTCTCGGTGGCGAGGATCTTGGCGCGCTCGAGGTCGTCGGGCACGAACACGTAGCACGGCATCCCCGCGTGCGCGGCGTGCGCGGCGGCGGCGTTCGCGAGGTTGCCGGTGGAGGCGCACGAGAGCGCTTCGAACCCGAACGCCCGGGCCATCGTGGCGGCCACCGAGACGACCCGATCCTTGAACGAGTAGGAGGGGTTGACGGAGTCGTCCTTGATCCAGAGATCCTTCAGGCCGAGCGCGGCGGCGAGCCGGTCCGCCCGGCGGAGCGGCGTGAAGCCGGCGCCGAGATCCACCCGGTCGAGGCCGGGCCCGCCCGGCAGGAGCATCTCGTAGCGCCACAGCGAGGCGGGCCCGGCCTCGACCTGCTTGCGGAAGTCGACGCCGTCGATCGCGTCGAGGTCGTACGACGGCTCAAGCGGGCCGAAGCACTCCTCGCAGATCGTGAGCGGTTCGACGTTGTATCGGGCGCCGCAGATCCGGCATTGGAGCGCCGCCGGGCTCGTGATCGTCGGAGTCATGTCGGCATCACCTCGCATCACCACGTCACGGCGCCGTGGTCCGCGCCGCCGACGAGCCTGGCGTACTTCGCGAGCGCGCCCCTCGTGTACCGCGGCTCGGGGGCCACCCACGCCTGCTGCCGCGTCGCGAGCACCTCGTCGTCCACGAGCAGCTCGAGCGACCGCGCGTCGGCGTCGATCCGGATCCGGTCGCCCGCCTGCACCAGCGCGATCGGTCCGCCCACGAACGCCTCCGGGGCGATGTGCCCGACGCTGTAGCCCTTCGTGGCGCCGGAGAAGCGCCCGTCGGTGATCAGCGCCACGTCCTTGCCGAGGCCGGCGCCGGCGACCGCGGCGGTCACGGCGAGCATCTCCGGCATCCCGGGCGAGCCCCTTGGGCCCTCGTACCGGATCACGATCACATCGCCGGACACGATCTGGCCCGACGTGACGGCGGCGAACGCGTCCTGCTCGGAGTCGAACGGCCGGGCAACACCCTCGAAGACGAGGCTCTCGGCGCCAGCGATCTTGACCACCGCTCCGTTCGGAGCGAGGTTGCCGCGCAGGATCGCGGTGCCCCCCGTGGGGTGGATCGGGGAGCCGGCCGCCCGGACGATCTCCCCGTCGGGAGCGGGGATGTCCATCGCGGCGAGGTTCTCGGCCTGCGTCTTCCCGGTCACCGTGATGCAGTCGCCATGGAGCAGTCCAGCGTCGAGCAGCTGCTTCATCACGACCGGCACGCCGCCCACGCGGTCGAGGTCGCTCATCACGAACCGCCCCGCAGGCCGGACGTCCACCAGGTGCGGAGTGACGCGTGAGATCCGGTCGAAGTCGTCGAGCTGCAGGTCCACGTCCGCCTCCCGGGCGATCGCGAGCAGGTGCAGCACCGCGTTCGTCGACCCGGCGAGCGCCATCAC
>CBHFMJ010000224.1:0-4110 GCA_965994715.1 uncultured bacterium
CCGCGGCGACCGAGGCCGAGGACGTGCACACGGATCTGTACACGGATGGGTTCCTCGATCCGGCCAACTGGGAGCGGGGGAGCTACGCGGGCGCGTTCGGAGGATTCGCGCGGGGCGCTCGCGACCAGGCGGAGACGCACCCCGGCCCGCTCACGGCAGGACCCGGCGCCGGGGATCGCTACGAGCGGATCGAGCCCAAGTCGGGCCGGATCGCCACGCGGATCCTGCTGGACCGCCAAGGGGCCCCGGTATTGCTCGTGAGCGTCGTTCGGTTCTCCGCGGTCGCGACGGGCTCGGACGAGGTGGTCCTCCGGTCGGTCGGGCAGTACTTCTTCGAGCGCGTGGGCCGCGCGTGGAGGATCGTGTCGTTCGACGTGACCCGGAACGACGGCCCGAGGAAGGCCGCTTGACCCGGCGGGCGGCGGTGGCGGTGGTGGTGCTCCTCGCCTGGGTCGCGGGGTCCACGGTGGGATCGATCGCCGAGCTCCCGGCCGCGTCCGCCCGCACGCCCGGCATCGTGTTCGGCCGGGCACACGGCGGCTATACGCCGGATCCCACCGGTCGGCGAACGATCACGATCCTCGCGATCGGATCGGACGCCCGGCCGGGCCAGAACCCGCTCGCCCTGCGCGCGGACTCGATCCACGTGATCTTCCTGCATCCGCGGAAGCAGCGAGCGGTCGTCGTCGGCATCCCTCGCGACTCGTTCGTGTCGATCCCCGGCCTGGGCACGACCAAGATCAACGCCGCGATGTCGAGTGGCGGACCGGCGCGCATGGTGCAGACCGTCGAGCAGAACTTCGGAGCGCGCATCGACTACTGGGCCGTCACGTCGTTCTGGGGCATCACGCGCATGTTCGAGACGATCGGCGGGCTCCAGATTCGGGTGCCGTTCCGGATGAAGGATCGCTTCTCGGAGTCGAACTTCCGCCCTGGATTCCAGCGGCTCCGTGGGCCGCAGGTCCTGGCGTTCGCCCGCGATCGACACAGCGTGCCCGGCGGGGACTTCGGCCGCCAGGAGAACGGAGGCCGCGTCATCGTGGCCGCGCTCGTACAGTTCAAGAAGGAGTTCCGGAAGAACCCGAGCCGGCTCCTCACGTGGATCGCGGCGGGCGTGCGGAACACGGAATCCAACCTGCCCGTGGACGAGCTCGTGGACCTCGCGTTCACGGCGAGCCGGATCCGGTTCGCGAACGTGCAGAACGTGGTCCTGCCCGGCGGCACGGGCAACGTGGGCGGGCTCTCCGTGGTGCAGCTGTCGATGGGCACGGCGCGGGCGATCTTCGCCGACGCGAAGGCGGACGGTGCACTGCGTCGAGGGAACATCCCGCCGAGTCCGACCGGCGTCCGGTGAGTCGTCGCACGCCGTTGATACGCTCGGACCCCTTCCGCTCCCCGGCGACCCGTCCCAGGTGAACGTGACCGACGACCTCATCGACATCCATCCCGGCCGCCAACGGGTCGCGCTGGCGGCCGCTGCGCTCGCCACGGTGCCGGCCTTCGTGATCGAGTTCGGTCACATCGAGACGTCCGATGCCCTCGCGGCCGCGATCTTCGGACTCGCGATCGTCGGGGCGGCATTCGCGATCTCGTGGGCGGCAGAGACAGCGCAGCTCGACATCTCGGCCGGCCTCGCGATCGCGATCCTCGCGCTGATCGCGGTCCTGCCCGAATACGCGGTCGACTTCGTCTTCACGGCCGACGGCGGCAACGCCTACCAGCTCGACCCGGACTGCCCGCCGCCGCCTGGGAGTCCCCCGGGAGCGGAGTCCCCATGCGACCTCGCGCTGGCGAACATGACCGGCGCCAACCGCCTCCTGATCGGCATCGGCTGGTCGATGGTGGTGTTCATCGCGTGGTATCGGCTGCGGAAGGCGGGACGGATCGCGCCCGGCCGCCGTTGGAAAGGGATCTCGCTCACCCGGGACCACTCGATCGAGCTCGGATTCCTGTGGGTGGCGACGCTCTACTCTCTGACGTTGCCGCTGAAGAGCTCGATCACCCTGGTCGACACGGTGGTCCTCGTTTCCCTGTTCGGCGCGTACACGTGGCGCGTCTCACGGGCCCCGGCGGAGGAACCCCACCTCGTCGGCCCGGCGCGATACATCGGCACGTTCCCGGTCAGGACCCGTCGCGCCTCGGTGATCGGGCTATTCCTCGGGTCGGGAGTGGTGATCCTGCTCTTCGCTCATCCGTTCGCCAGCTCCCTCGAGGACGCAGGTCTCGAGCTCGGCATCGACCCGTTCTTCATCGTCCAGTGGCTCGCCCCACTCGCCTCGGAGGCGCCGGAGCTCCTGGTCGCAGGCCTGTTCGCATGGCGTCTCAACACGAACTCGGCCCTAGGGACCCTCGTCTCCTCGAAGGTGAACCAATGGACGCTGCTGGTCGGCACGCTTCCGATCGTGTTCGCGATCTCGAGCGCGTCTCTGGACGGCCTTCCGATCAGCGCCACCCAGCGAGAGGAGCTGTTCCTGACCGCCGCCCAGTCGTTCTTCGCGGTCGCGATCATGTCGAACCTCTCGCTGTCGTTGCGCGAGGCCGGGTACCTGTTCGGTCTGTTCTGGGCACAGTTCATCGTGGGAGCGTTGGTGCCCGAGTCGCTGCACGCGGCCGAGCGGATCGGCGTGGGAGTCATCTACCTGTTGCTCGGCCTGTTCTTCATCCTTCGGGACCGTCGGCGGGTGCCGCTCCTGCTCCGGGACGCGTTCGTCGCCTCGCACGCGGAGCTGTCCGAGGAACGTCTGCAGGACGCCCTCGGGGAGGCCGAGGAGGAACACCCATCTCCGCCGCACGGCGACCCGCCGCGCGACGACCACCCAGAGGGAGGCCCACCGACGGTGCCGTCCCGGTAGCGTCGCTCCCGTGGACGCTCGTGGATTCCTCGAGGAGCTCACCGCGCTCGATCCCGAGACCGCCGCATGTCTCGTCAACACGCGGGAGCTCCCGGCGCGCGAGCCGCGGCTCGATCCGTTCCCCTCGAACCTCCCGGCCCTCCTGACCTCCCGGCTGGGGCTCCTCGGCATCGAAGGTCTCTACCCGCACCAGTCCCGGGGGCTGGATGCGCTCCGCGGAGGACGCGACGTGATCCTCTCGACGGGGACCGCGAGCGGGAAGACGCTCGTCTACGACGTGGCGTTCGCGGAAGCCGTCCTCACCGTGCCGAAGGCGACGGCGCTCTACCTGTTCCCGACGAAGGCGCTCGCCCGCGATCAGCTCCGGGCCGTACGCGCCCTGAAGCTCACGCAGATCCGCGCGTCGGCCTACGACGGCGACACGCCGAAGGCGGAACGACCGCTGGTTCGCAAGAACGCGAACCTCGTCCTGACGAACCCCGACATGCTCCACCTCTCGATCCTCCCGGACCACGCACGATGGGCGGACTTCTTCTTCCGGCTCTCCCTGATCGTGATCGACGAAGCGCACGTGTGCCGCGGGGTGTTCGGCTCACACGTGGCGATGGTCCTGCGGCGACTCCGGCGGCTGATCGAGCACTACGGGGGCACCCCCCGCTGGTGCCTGGCGAGCGCGACGGTGGGCAACCCGGGCGAGCTGGCCTCGCGGCTGACCGGTCTGGACGTCGAGGTCGTCGAGGGGATCGGCGGGCCCGCCGGTGACAAGCTCTTCGCGCTCTGGAACCCGCCGATCGTGGACGAGGAGACCGGGCGCCGGCGGAGCGCGCTGGCGGAAGCGTCGTGGCTGATGGGCCGACTCGTCGCCGACGACGTCCGCACGATCGGCTTCACACGCTCGCGGCGAGCGGCGGAGCTGCTCGCTGAGTTCACGCGGCGCGACGTGGGCGACGCGTCCCGGCGCTCGCGGGTCGTCTCCTACCGGGCCGGCTACCTCGCCGAGGACCGCCGCGCGATCGAGCGGCGTATCGCCGACGGCGACCTCCTCGCGGTGGCCGCGACCAACGCGCTCGAGCTCGGGATCGACATCGGATCGCTCGACGCGGTCGTCCTCACGGGGTACCCGGGGACCCGGGCGTCGATGTGGCAGCAGGCGGGCCGGGCGGGGCGCCGGGCCGAGGGGTCGCTCGCGATGCTGGTGGCGCAGGACGATCCCCTGGACCAGTACCTCGTCCATCATCCGGAGGACCTCTTCGACAAG
>CBHFMJ010000225.1:0-4086 GCA_965994715.1 uncultured bacterium
GGTCGAGGTCACCGCCCGCCCGCTCGGTCACCTCTCGGTTGAGCGCCCCCATGCGCGTCTGCATCGCGAACGCGGCGCGGACCGCTCGCTCCTCGTCGTCCTCGTGCGCCACGGGGACGCCGAACACGGCCATCACCGCGTCGCCGATGAACTTCTCGACCGTGCCGCCGAACCGCTCGATCTCCTCGACCATCGCATCGAAGAACGGCCTGAGCACGCCGCGCAGGTCCTCTGGGTCGAGCCGGGTCGCCAGCTCCGTGGATCCGCTGATGTCCGCGAAGATCACCGTGACGACCTTGCGCTCCTCGGGGGTTACCCCCGCGGCAGGCGCCGACTCCCCGCCGCCCGGGGACGCGAGCGGCGTGCCGCAGTTCCCGCAGAAGCGGAACGAAGGGGCCCACGTCTGGCCGCACGAGGGACACGTGCGCTCCAGAGACGACCCACAGGCTCCGCAGAATCGCAGGTCGGGCGACGCCGGCGCGCCACAGCTGGGGCAGGTGAGCTCATCCATCGGGCGTCATCGTGCCATCCGAAGCCACCTCTCCGCGACGGTGGCTCTAGGCGGAGTGGCCGTCGTCGGACTCACCCCGGTGGGGGCGTCCCCGCACCTAGGACGCCCCTCAGCCGCGGATCGGCGATCGTTCGCAGATACAGTCCGTCCGATGCGACGGTACCGGGGTTTCATGGCGGACAGCGCTCGATGGGAGCGCTTCGCGTTCCGGCCCGACGACGTGATCATCTCGACGCCGTCGAAGTGCGGAACGACGTGGATGCAGATGATCGTCGGGATGCTGCTCCTCGACCGGACGGACCTCGGCGCCCCGATCAGTTCGCTCTCACCGTGGCTCGACATGCTGATCCGCACGGACGAGGAGGTATTCGGGCTGCTCGAGCGCCAGCGACACCGCCGCTTCATCAAGACGCACACGCCGCTGGACGGTGTTCCACGTCTCCCGTCGGTCACCTACATCACCGTGATCCGTCATCCACTCGACGTCGCGATGTCCGACCTCGATCACGCGGACAACGAACGCTTCGATCGGCTGGTCGAGCTTCGGAGCGCCGTGGTGGGCTCCGAGGCGCCAGCAGGTGGAGCCCTCGACGACGCCCCCGAGGAACCGGATGCGTACCTCCGGTGGTTCATCGACAACGAAGTGGAACCCACCGGCAGTGGCCCGTACGGGCTCGCCGACTACTGCAACCAGGCCCTGACGTACTGGAACGCCCGTCGGGAGCCCAACGTGCACCTGTTCCACTACGCCGATCTGTGGGCGGATCGCGATCGGGAGATGCGGAAGGTCGCTGCCGCGCTGGGCGTCGACGTGAACGGGGAGCGATGGCCGTCGTTCGTCGAGGCGGCCGGCATCGACTCGATGCGAGCCCGCGCCGGTGACACGGCTCCCGAGGTCGCCTCCGGTCTTTGGCGGTCGCCCGAGCGGTTCTTCCGAGTCGGCGGCACGCGGGACTGGACATCGCTCCTCGACGACTCCGACGTGCGGCACTTCAACGAGCGGCTGCGAGAGCTCGCCGGCGAGGCGACCGACTGGGTGCTTAGGGGACGGCTGGCGCTGGAAGAGGATCGATCGCGAACCTGAACGAACTAGATGGATCTCAGCTCAACTGCAGAGGATGGGTTGAGCCTATGCTCATCTTACGTTCGCCGCTGATCGCTCGTGCGGCACGGCGGGGCCTTGCGCGCTCGGGAAGGCCGCCGGAGGATGCTGTCGATGAAGCCCGACGTGCGGTTCACGTGGAACGACGGCTTCGCGCTCGCGTACCAGGTCGTGGGGAAAGGGCGGGACGACCTCGTCTACCTCCCGGGATACGTCAGCAACGTCGATCTCCAGTGGGACGTTCCGCCATACGCCCGGTTCCTCGAACGGCTCGCCTCGTTCTCGAGGTTGATCCTGATGGACCGGCGGGGGACCGGATGCTCCGACCGGTTCCCTCCCGGGCAGGCGGCGACGCTCGAGGAGATGGTTTCCGACGTGGCCGTGGTGATGGACACGGTCGGCGCGCGCAGGGCCACGGTGTTCGCCGAGTCGGAGCACGCTTTCGTCGCGTTGCTCCTCGCGGCGACCCGGCCGCTGCTCGTCTCGCGGCTCGTGCTGTTCACCGCCTCAGCGAGCTGGAAGCGCTCCGACGAGCTCCCCGACGAGTGGACGCCGGAGGATTGGGAGTCCCAGCTCCGCTGGATGGGCGGCGTGACGTCGGCGATGGATCACGAGGAACAGCACGTGCGTGGGACCTCGTTCGAACGTGACCCCACGCTGTGGCGGGCGCTCGCCTCGCTTCTGATCAACACTGAGGGACTGGGCGCAGGCGTGGCGGAGGCGCGGATGTGGAGCGAGGTCGACCTGCGCCACGTGCTTCCGTCGATCGCGGCGCGACACTCGTCATGCGTTGGCACGATGACAAGAACTCTGGGGCGTCGAGCGGCCGATTCCTGGCAGACCACGTCCAGAACGAGCGGTTCGTCGAGCTCCCCGGCGGAGACCAACTCTCCTGGACGGGCGACCACGATCCTGTCTTCGAGGAGCTCCTTTCGTTCATGGGCACGGAGGCGCCGGCGAGCCAGGGGACGCGGCAGCTCGCGACCGTCCTGTTCACCGACATCGTCGACTCGACGACGAGGGCGGCCGAGATGGGCGACGCGGCGTGGCGAGACACCCTCGAGCGCCATCACGGAGCCGTCCGCGCGTGCCTTTCGGCGCACGGCGGCACCGAAGTGGACACGGCAGGCGACGGATTCTTGGCGACCCTGGACGGGCCGGCGGCCGCCGTCCGGTGCGCGCTGGAGATCGTCGGATCGGTCAAGGAGATCGGTCTGGAGATCCGCGCCGGTGTCCACACCGGCGAGGTCGAGACGATCGACGGCAAGGTCGGTGGGCTGGGCGTGCATATCGGTTCACGGGTGAGCGCCGCCGCCGGCCCATCCGAGGTGTTCGTGTCCTCGACCGTCAAGGACCTCGTCGCCGGGAGCGGCCTCGTCCTCGAGGACACAGGGGAGCACGAGCTCAAGGGCGTCCCCGACCGCTGGCGCCTCTACCGCGTGGTCTCCTGATGCCCTCGCCGGAGGAACCCTCGCGCGTCGAAGAGGCCGTCCGGTTCCTCGAGCGCATCTCGCCGTTCCGCGAACTGGGGCCCGCTCAGATCGAGGACGTCGCGCTCCACGCGCTCGTCCGCTCGTACCCGACCGGCACGGAGATCCTCCACCAGGCGGCAGAGCCTGCTCGCTACCTGTTCGTGATCCATCGTGGCGCCGTGGAGCTCCTCGACGAGGGGCAGCTCGTGGACGTGCTGGGCGAGGGGGACCTCTTCGGCATCTCGGTGTTCTCCAAGGTGGGGCCCGCGCTCACGGCGAGGGCGCGTGAGGACACGGAGTGCTATTTGATCGAGTCGGATCGCGCCCGCGCGGTCATGGGGACGGAGGCCGGGCTCGCGTCCCTCGCCGCGCACATCGCGCGATGGCGCGAACGCGGCGCCGCGGAACAGCACGCGCACGAGATAGGGGTCGACGACTCGTTGCTCCGGGCGATCGGAACAGCGCAGGACATCACGGAGCTCTCGTCGGTCGCCAGGCGCTTCCCCGCTGTCGTCGCGGAGCTCCTCGATCGGCGCGCCGACGCGATCGCGATCGGTCACGTCGTCGGCATGTCGATCGATCACATGACGATCCGGCTGATCGAGCTCCACGTCGAGGACCGCGGCCCTCCGCCGGTCCCGTTCGCGTGGGTGGCGCTGGGCAGCGCCGCGCGGCACGAGCAGGCGCTCAACACCGATCAGGACCACGCGATCGCCTACGGAGACGACTCCGACGTCGGGACGATCGATACGTATTTCGAGGGCCTGGCCGAGTCGGTCACGGAAGGGCTCGAGGCCTGCGGGATCGAACGGTGCCACGGTGGCGTGATGGCGGTGAACCCGGCATGGCGGAGGACCCGAGAACGCTGGCGCGACCGTTTCCGCGAGTACGCGACCGATCCTGACCTGATGGGAGCGCGGATCACGGGGATCGCGTTCGACTACCGACGCGTGACCGGCCCCGTCGACATCGAGTCCCCGCTCGACGAGGTGATCCGCGAG
>CBHFMJ010000226.1:0-4074 GCA_965994715.1 uncultured bacterium
GGCTTCGTCCGGATGGAGGACCGGAAGGGCGTCGAGCAGGACATCCCGTTGGTGAGCGTGTCCGTGGGGATCGCCACCACGTCCAAGCGCGCGTTCGCCCACTACGGCGAAGCCGTCGCCGTGGCCACCGAGATGAAGCAGTTCGCCAAGCGCGACGGCGGCTCGTCCTACGCCGTCGACCGTCGCGCACCGTAGGCCCGCCCTTCTCACGACCCCCAGGCGCCGTCCTATACTGGGCGAAAGCCTGTTTCCGGGGCGGGGTGCGATTCCCCACCGGCGGTGACAGTCCGCGACCCCTCGCGAGCCACGCGAGGGTTGACCCGGTGCGATCCCGGGACCGACCGTGAGAGTCGGGATGGGAGGGAACAGGCGCGAGGGGCCGCCGCTTGCGGTCTCCCAGCGCCTTCCTCCTCCTGTCCAGTCCCGCTCCCGGAGAATGGAGGAGCGTGGACCGGGAGCGGAACATGCGTCGGGCGATGGAGCTCGCGACGCGAGGCTGGGGGCGCGTCTCACCCAATCCGCTTGTTGGCTGCGTGCTCGTACGCGATGGGCGGGTGGTGGGTGAGGGGTGGCACGAAGGCCCCGGCACCGAGCACGCCGAAGCCATGGCCCTGCGGCTCGCGGGAGATCGAGCAGTCGGTGCGACGGCGTTCGTGACCCTCGAGCCGTGTGATCATCACGGCCGGACGCCGCCGTGCGCGCGGGCCCTGATCGCCGCGGGTGTCGAGGGTGTGATCGCGGCCGGTCGGGACCCGAATCCGATCGTGGACGGAAGTGGATTCCGGGCGCTCCGCGAGGCGGGTCTCGTCGTTGAGGAGGGGCTGCTCGAGACCGAGGCCGCCCGGCAGAACCTCGCGTTCACGGCGCACGTGCGCTCGGGGCGCCCGTTCGTCGTGCTCAAGATGGCATCGTCCTTCGACGGGAAGGCCGCGGCTCGTGACGGATCGTCGATGTGGCTCACCGGCGAGAAGGCCAGAGCGGACGTCCAGCGGTTGCGCGCGTGGTCCGATGCCGTCGTGGTGGGCTCGGGGACCGCCCTCGCCGACGATCCCCGGTTGACGGTGCGAGACGCCGCGTACGCGTCGGCGCGTCCCCCGCTCCGGGTCATCGTGGATCCGTCCGGCCGGGTCACCGGTGAGGGGCGGGCCTTCGACGAGGCCGCGCCGACGCTGGTGGCGACGACCGAGCTCTCATCGCCGTCGAGGCGCCAGGAATGGCTCGACGCAGGTGCGGACGTGGCGGTGGTGGACCGCGACGAGAGCGGTGTGTCGCTGTCGGCGCTGGTGGAGATCCTCGGCAAGCGGGACATCCAGGGTGTGCTGGTGGAGGGCGGCCCGACGCTCGCCTGGAGCGCGATCCGCGACGGCGTCGTGGATCAGATCGTCCTGTACCTCGCGCCGATCTTGATCGGCGGCCGCGACGCGCCGGGGTGGCTGGCCGGGGCGGGCGCGCCCACGCTCGGGAAGGCGTCGCAGCTCGACATCGCGTCCGTGGAACGGCTCGACCGGGACCTGAAGGTGGTGGCCGATGTTCACCGGGATCGTTGAGGAGCTCGGAACCGTGGTCTCGCGCGACGGGGAGCACCTGGTCGTGCGCGGTTCGGTCACGTCCTCGGACGCGGCGATCGGAGATTCGCTCGCGATCGACGGGGTCTGCCTCACGGTCGTCGAGCTCCAGGGGGAGCAGCTCTCCTTCGATCTCTCGGAGGAGACGTTGGCGCGGACGAACCTCGGCTCGCTCGGTCCCGGGGACGCGGTGAACCTGGAACGACCGGCAACGCTCGTCTCTCGCCTCGGAGGCCATCTCGTGCAGGGACACGTGGATGGCGTCGCCGAGGTGACCGCCGTCCGACCCGAGGGCGAGGACGGCGTCCGACTCTCGGTGCGACTCCCCGGAGAGCTGCTCCGCCACGTCGTGGAGAAGGGGTCGATCACGCTCGACGGTGTGAGCCTGACCGTGGCGGCCCTCGACGGCGAGGAGATCGAGATCGCGTTGATCCCGCACACCCTCCACGCCACCACGCTCGGCTCGGTCCGCGAGGGCGACCGGGTGAATCTGGAGGTCGACATCGTGGCCAAGTACGTCGCCCGGAACCTCGAGTACCTCACGACCGACGGCGCGACCGTCGTCCGACCGAGAAAGGAACGAACGGCATGAGCCCGCTGAGCGACACGAGCGTCTTCGCCTCGATCCCGGAGGCGATCGACGAGATCCGCCAGGGCCGGATGGTGATCGTCGTCGACGACGCTGATCGGGAGAACGAGGGCGACCTGATCATGGCCGCGGAGCGCGTGACGCCGGAGGCGATCGCGTTCATCGTCCGCCACACCAGTGGGGTGATCTGCATGCCGGTGATCGGCGAACGACTCGACGAGCTCGAGATCCCGCTGATGGTGGCCGCGAACACCGATTCCCGGCGGACCGCGTTCACCGTGTCCGTCGACGCGCGGATGGGCGTCACGACGGGCATCTCGGCCGCGGATCGCGCACGCACGATCAAGGCGATCATCGATCCCGAATCCGAGCCGGACGACCTGTCGCGGCCTGGTCACGTCTTCCCCCTCCGCTATCGGGAAGGCGGTGTCCTCAAGCGGGCGGGACACACGGAGGCCGCCGTCGACCTCGCGCGGCTGGCCGGCCTCTTCCCGGCCGGCGTCCTGTGCGAGACAGTCAACGAGGACGGCACGATGGCCCGGCTCCCGGACCTGGAGCGATTCGCCCGTGCGCACGATCTGAAGATCATCTCGATCGCCGACCTGATCGAGCACCGCCGCCAGAACGAGGTCCTCGTGACCAAGGTGGCCGAGGCGAACATCCCCACGCGCCACGGGGAGTTCCGGTCGATCGCGTACGAGAGCGTGACCGACGCGCGGACGCACGTCGCCCTGGTGATGGGCGATGTCGGTGACGGCCAGAACGTCCTGACCCGGGTGCACTCCGAGTGCCTCACCGGCGACGTGTTCGGATCGCTCCGCTGTGACTGCGGGGGGCAACTCGACCGGGCGATGGAGTTGATCGGTCGTGAAGGGCGCGGCGTGATCCTCTACGTCCGGGGGCACGAGGGCCGCGCGATCGGCATCACGCACAAGCTCCGCGCCTACGCCCTCCAGGATCGCGGTCGAGATACGGTGGAGGCGAACCTCGAGCTCGGGCTCCCGGCCGATCAACGCGACTACGGCATCGGCGCCCAGATCCTGTACGACGTCGGGGTCCGATCCATGCGACTGCTCACGAACAACCCGGAGAAGCGGGCGGGCCTCGAGGGACATGGCCTCGCGATCAACGAGCGGCTGCCGCTGCAGACGGCTCCGACGCCGCAGAACGTCGGCTACCTCCGGGCCAAGCGAGAGAAGCTCGGTCATCTCCTGGATCTCCCCGAGATGGACGGACCGGCGATCGACGAGGTGGAAGCGCGAGCATGACGGTATCGAGAGGCGCCCCGGAGGGCGCCGGGCGCCGTGTCGGCGTCGTCGCCGCCCGGTTCCACGAGCACGTCACCGCGAAGCTCTTGGAGGGTGCGCTCGGCGGGCTCCGTGCCCGCGGCGTCGCCGACGATGCGGTCGATGTCGCCTGGGTTCCGGGTGCCTTCGAGATCCCGCTCGTGGCCCGACGGCTGGCCTCCACCGGCGCCTACGACGCACTGATCTGTCTCGGCGCCGTGGTCCGGGGCGAAACGGCCCACTTCGATCTCGTGGCCGGCGAGGCGGCGCGCGGGATCGCCGACGTCAGCAGGACGACCGGGATCCCCGTCATCTTCGAGGTCCTGGCGACCGAGTCCCTGGCCGACGCCGAGGCCCGAGCGGGCGGCCCCCGCGGCAACAAGGGGTGGGACGCAGCGGAGGCCGCGCTGGAGATGGCCGATCTGCTCGACCGGTTGCCCGACGCGAACGAACGGGAACAGAGGGAAGGGAGCACGCGATGATCGTGGAGAAGCCGTGGGGGAGAGTGGTCACGTACGCCCTCAACCAGCCGTCGTCGGTCCGGGTCATCACGGTGGAGCCCGGTCAGGAGACGAGCGTCCACTACCACCGGATGCGCGATGAGACGTGGGTGGTCCTCGACCCGGGCCTCTCG
>CBHFMJ010000227.1:0-4073 GCA_965994715.1 uncultured bacterium
GGTCGCCGAGGATCGGAGCGGTTCCCGCGGGATCGGATCCTTCCCGCTCGTCCGCGTGAGCTCCACGACCGAGGCACTGTTGCGACTGGCGGCGGACGAGCGCGAGCAGATGGGCGCCACGGTCATCGGGATCACGGGAGCGAACGGGAAGACGTCCACCAAGGACCTGACGGACGCGGTGGCGACGACGCGGTTCCGCGTCCACGCGAGTCCGGGCTCGTTCAACAACGAGATCGGGCTCCCGCTCACCCTCCTGGGAGCGCCGCCGGACACGCAGGTCCTGGTGGCGGAGATGGGTGCGCGTCGACTCGGGGACGTGAAGCTCCTGTCGGGCATCGCTCGCCCCGATGTGGTCGTCGTCACGAACGTCGGCGTGGCGCACATGGAGGTCTTCGGATCGTGGGCGTCGATCGTCGAAGCGTCCGCGGAGCCGGTCGACGCGCTCGGTCCCGACGGACTCGCGATCCTGAACGCGGACGACCCGGTCGCGATCGGATACTCCGACCGCTGTCCCGGGCGGGTCGTGACGTTCGGGACGCGATCCGCCGCCGACGTCCGCGCGGAGGACGTCTCGCTCGACCCGGAGGGACGGGCGTCGTTCCGGATGACGGCGGACGGTGCGGAGGTGCGGGTGCGCCTCGCGGTGCCGGGAGAGCACATGGTGTCGAACGCGCTCGCCGCGGCCGCGGTGGGCCGCGAGCTCGGGATCCCGCTCGACGACGCCGCTCACGCCCTCGGCGAGGCGGGCGTCTCCCCTTGGCGCATGGAGACGTTCACGACCGCCGCGGGCGTGCGGGTGCTCAACGATGCGTACAACGCGAACCCCGAGTCCACGGCCGCCGCTCTGCGGACCGCGCGATGGATCGCCGGAGAGGATCGCCTGATCGCGGTCCTCGGCGAGATGGCGGAACTCGGTCCGATCTCGGCAGTGGAGCACGATCGGGTCGGAGAGCTCGCCGCTCGCGTCCGGGTGGACCGCCTGATCACCGTCGGCGACCCCGCTCGCGCGGTCGCGCGCGCCGCCCTCCGCGAGGGCATGGAGCCGGAGGACGTCGCCACCTACGGCACGGCCGCCGAGGCGCTCGAGGACGTGCGCGTCTCCGCCGGCATCGGGGACCTCGTCCTCTGCAAGGGGTCCCGCGTGGCAGCGCTCGAAACGATCGCCGAGGCGCTCCGTTGATCTCGATCCTCGTCGCGGGCGCGGTGGCCCTGGCGGTCACGCTGCTCGGGACCCCCGTGGCGATCAGGGTCTTCCGGTCGTGGGGGTGGGGTCAGCGGATCCGCGAGGACGGCCCGCACACCCACCTCGAGAAGGTCGGCACGCCCACGATGGGCGGGATCGTGATGCTCGTGGCCCTCGTCGTCGCGTACCTCGCGACGCGGCCCACGATCGCGGCCGGGATCACGTTCAGTCCTGCGGGGCTCGCGCTGATCCTCGCTGCGGTGGGGTTCGGGTCCGTCGGGTTCGTCGACGACTTCCTGAAGGTTCGGCGGCAGCGATCCCTCGGTCTGTCGAAGGCGCAGAAATTCATCGGGACCGCCGTCGTGTCGGTGCTGTTCTCGATGCTCGTGGTCGCGTTCTCCGGGGACACCGGTACCTCCACCAGCCTCTCCTTCGTCCGGCCGACGGCCCTGGACCTCGGCGTTCTCCTCTTCTCCGTCTGGGTCTTCGTCATCCTGACGTCCTCCTCACACGCCGTGAACCTGACCGACGGTCTCGACGGTCTCGCGGCCGGCTCCTCGATCCTCGTCCTGGCGGGATACGTGTTCATCGCGTTCTGGCAGTTCCGACACATCTGCGACCCCGAACTCCCGGCCGGGGCTCCGGAACTGCCGGCAGCGGCGTTGAAGGCGTGCTACGCGGGCGTCGACGTCCTCGCGATGCAGGACACCGCGATCATCGCGGCGGCGATGATGGGCGCCGCGATGGGCTTCCTCTGGTGGAACGCCGCTCCCGCGCGGATCTTCATGGGCGACACCGGCGCCCTCGCGCTGGGAGGTCTGTTCGGCGCGATCGCGATCACCACGAACACACAGATGCTGCTGATCATCCTCGGCGGCCTCTACGTGATCGAGACGATGTCGGTGATCGTCCAGGTGATCTCGTTCCGTGGCTTCGGGAGACGGGTGTTCCGGATGTCACCGATCCATCATCACTTCGAGCTCTCCGGTTGGCCGGAGTTCACCGTGATCGTCCGCTTCTGGATCATCGCCGGCCTCTGCGTCGCCGTCGGTCTCGGCGTCTTCTACGCCGACTTCATCGCCCGAGGGGGACTCGATTGACCAGACGGTTCGCGGGGGAACGGGTCGTTGTCATCGGCGCCGGCGTCGCAGGTGCCAGCGCGGCTCGGGTCCTGGCGTCCGAGGGAGCCTCCGTGCTCGTGACCGAGGCGCGATCCGCCACCGACGTGCCGGCGGTGGCCGAGCTCGAAGCGCAAGGGGTCGAGGTTCGGGCCGGCGGCCACGATCCGCACCACCTCGACGACGCGACGCTCGTGCTCGTGGGGCCAGGCATGCCTCCCGATGCGGCGGTCGTCCGCTGGGCCCGTGACCGTGGCCTCCCCGTGTGGGGGGAGATGGAGCTGGGGGCCCGGCTCGCTCGCCGACCGTACCTCGCCGTCACGGGGACGAACGGCAAGACGACGGTCACCTCGATGATCGAGTCCTGTCTGCGTGCAAGCGGCCACGACGCACTCGCGTGCGGCAACATCGGCCTGCCCTTCCCCGAGGCGGCGCTGCAGGACCGCGACGTGCTGGTGGTCGAGGTGTCGAGCTTCCAGCTGGCGCTCCAGGAGTCGTTCCATCCGTCGATCTCCGTCCTGGTGAACCTCGCCCCGGACCACCTCGACTGGCACGGATCCCTCGAGGCGTACGTCGAGGCGAAGCGGCGCGTGTACGCGCGGCAATCGGGCACGGACGTGCACATCGGCAACCGCGACGATCCCGTCTCCGCTCCGATCTCCGCCGCGGCGCCGTGCGAGATCCGCTGGTTCCGAAGGGGACCGCCGCCGGACGGGGAGGTCGGGTTCGAGGGAGACGAGCTGATCTCCCGTCTCGGCGGCAGCCATCGGCTCGGTCGCATCGACGCCGAGGGGGCCGGCGCGCTCGAGGACGCCGCGGCCGCGGCCGCCGTCGCGCTCGCCTACGGCGTGGAGCCGACGGTGGTGGCCGCGGCGCTCGCCTCCTTCCGCCAGGCCCCCCATCGGGGGGAGGTCGTCGCCTCCGTCGACGGCGTTCGCTTCATCGACAATTCCAAGGCCACGAACGTCCACGCGGCGGCGGCGGCGATCGATGCCGCGGGGAGCGTCGTCCTCATCGCCGGCGGCCGAGCGAAGGGTGCGGACCTGTCGCCGCTCCGCGAACACGCGGGTGGCGTCCGGGCCGTGATCGCGATCGGCGAGGCCGCGGCGGCCATCGTCGACGTCTTCGACGGCGTCGCACCCACCTCGACCGCGGACTCGATCGAGGATGCCGTGCGCCACGCGTTCGCGGCCGCGCTCCCCGGGGACGCGGTCCTGCTGGCGCCGGCGTGCGCGAGCTGGGATCAGTTCCGGAGCTACGCGGAGCGTGGGGACCGGTTCGCGGCGGCGGTGAGGTCCCTCCACGCGGAGGCCGGTGCCCGTGGCTGACCGCACGATCGCCCGGCGGCGAACGAGGCCCGCACCCTCCCGCGGACCCCACCTCCGGCTGGTCCGTCCGGACGAGTTGCTCTCCCCGACGGCGGCCGCGGCCGCCGTGGCCCGCCGGAACCTCACGCTCCTGCTCGTGCCGACGGGGCTCCTGACGATCGTGGGGCTGGTGATGATCCTCTCCGCGGGATCGATCTCGGCCGTGGAGGGGTACGGGACGAGCTTCTGGTACTTCAACCGACAGACGCTCTACGCCGTCGCCGGCTTGGCCGGCCTGGTGGTGACGGCGCGCGTCCCCATCGCGTTCTGGCGCCGAGCCGCGATCCCGATTCTCCTCGGCGTGATGCCCCTGATGCTGCTCGCGCTCCACCCGTCGGTGGGTTCCTCGCTCTACGGCGCCTCGCGATGGATCGATCTCGGTCCGATCACGCTCCAGCCGGCGGA
>CBHFMJ010000228.1:0-4067 GCA_965994715.1 uncultured bacterium
CAAGGCGTACGACGTTCGCGGCACGGTCCCCGATCAACTGAACGCAGACGTCGTCAGGCGCATCGGCGCGGCATTCGCGGACTGGAGCGGAGCGGACGAGATCCTCGTCGGGCGTGATTGCCGCCTCTCCTCTCCGGAGCTCGCCGCCGCCTTGATCGAGGGTGCCACATAGCGCGGCGTCGACGTCGTCGACCTGGGACTCGCGTCGACCGACCTCCTGTACTTCGCCTCCGGCTCACTCGACCGGCCCGGCGTGATGATCACCGCGAGCCACAATCCAAAGGACTACAACGGACTGAAGTTCTGTCTCGCGCGAGCGAAGCCGGTAGGAGAGGAGTCGGGCCTCGGCGAGATCCGGGCGCGCACCGAGAAGGGTGACGACATCCTCGGGGCGGGCAACGGGTCGGTCCGCCAGCGCGACGTCCTGGGCGCCTACGTCGATCACGTTCTCTCGTTCACGGATGTCGATCGGATGCGTCCGCTGACGGTCGCGGTCGACACGGCCAATGGGATGGGCGGACTCGTCGTGCCGGCGGTGATGGAGCGGCTGCCCGTCACCCTGCATCACCTGTACGCGGAGCTCGACGGGACGTTCCCGAATCACCCCGCGGACCCGATCGATCCGGCGAACCAACGAGACCTGAAGCGAGCCGTCCTCGAGCACGGTGCGGACGTGGGGATGGCGTTCGACGGCGATGCGGATCGCGTCTTCCTGGTGGACGAGCGGGCGGACGACGTCAGCGGATCGATCCTCACCGCGCTCGTGGCGGCGGCCATGCTGGACCGGGAACCGGGTGCGCAGGTGGTCCACAACCTGATCTGTTCGTGGACGGTCCCCGAGGTGATCAAAGAGCACGGTGGTGTGCCGGTCCGAACCCGGGTCGGTCACTCCTTCATCAAACAGGTGATGGCGGAGACGGGCGCGGTGTTCGGGGGCGAGCACTCGGGGCACTACTACTTCCGGGACAACTACGGCGCCGACTCCGGACTGATCGCGTCGGTGATCGCACTCGGGGAGCTCTCGGACGCCTCGGTCCCGTTGTCGGGGCTCCTGGGGCCGTACCGGCGTTACGCGAGCTCCGGAGAGATCAATTCCCGCGTCGACGATCCGCTGACGAGGATCGAGGACATCGCGCGGGCGCTCCGGGACGGTCGCCAGGACCGGCTCGACGGGCTGACGGTAGAGTTCGACGACTGGTGGTGCAACGTCCGGCCGTCGAACACTGAACCGCTGCTGCGCCTGAACGTGGAGGCCCGGACGGACGAGATCCTGGCTGCCAGCGCGGCGGAGCTCCTCGCACTGATCAGAGGGACGGGAGACGCCGGAGGGAACGCTCCGGGAACCTCCGGAGAGGGAGGAAAGGACGAGCCGTGACGCTCGACGCAGAGCTGTTGGAGATCCTCGTCTGCCCCAACGATCGGGGTGACATCGACTACCACGAGGACGAGCAGGTGATCGTGTGCCGCACGTGCGGCTACCGCTACCCGGTGCGTGACGGCATCCCGGTGATGCTGATCGACGAGGCCGAGAAGCCCGGCGGTGGCCCAGGGGTCAACAGATGACGATCGACCTGGACGACCTCGAGGCCGTTCGAGCGCACGATCCCGGGGGGATGCTGGCGGCCGCCGCCCAGCTCGCCTCCCACTGCCGTGAGGGATATGCGAACGGCACGGGTGCCGGTGCGCTCCCGGATCTCGTGGACGTCCGCAACGTCGTGTACTGCGGGATGGGGGGATCGGCCGTCGCCGGCGATGTGCTGCGATCGGTCTTCCGCGACAGGCTCGGCGTTCCCGTCGAGGTGAACCGGTCGTCGGAGCTGCCCGAGCACGCGGGCCCGCATTCGCTCGTCGTCGCGTGCTCCTATTCGGGCAACACCTCCGAGACGCTCGCGGCGTTCCGGGAGGCGATGAAGCGCGGCTGTCGGTCGGTCGTGATCACGTCCGGCGGGGCGATCGCGGACGAGGCGGGCGAGGCGGGCGTGCCGGTCGTCCGCGTGCCCGGCGGTATGCAGCCGCGTGCCGCGCTGGGGTGGCTCGGATGCACGGCGCTCGGCGCGCTGGAGACCGCGGGGTTGCTCCCCCCGCTCGCCGAGGACATAGCCGAAGTTGCCGACGAGGTCCAGGCCCGAGCCGCGACGTGCGATGCGGGGAGACCGGTTGCGAACAACCCCGCGAAGCTCCTGGCGGAGGAGATCGGCGAGCGCATCCCCGTGATCTGGGGTGCGGAGGGCATCGGGGCTGTCGCGGCGGCCCGCTGGAAGACGCAGATGAACGAGAACGGCAAGGTGCCCGCCTGGTGGTCCTCGATGTCCGAGCTCGACCACAACGAGGTGGTCGGGTGGACGCAGCCCTTCGGCCGGGCGCATGTGGTTGTCGCGCTCCGGCACGACGCCGAGGATCCGGAGATGGCCGCGCGCTTCCCGCTCTCGCTCCGGATCGCGGCGGAAGCGGGCGCCGCCACCGCCGAGGTCCGAGCGACCGGACGGAGCGCCCTCGCCCGTCTGTTCTCGCTGATCTCTTTCGGCGACTTCGTGAGCGTCTACGTCGCGATCCGCCGGAGCATCGATCCGACGCCCGTCGACGTGATCACCCGACTGAAGGCCGCTCTCGTCTCGTGACGGAGGAACGCGTCCCGTCGCCCGGGGACGGGGTCGCGGAACGGATCGTCGGCGCGATCCGCGAGCGGACCGATCTCCGACCGGTCGCCGGCGTCGTCCTCGGCTCCGGCCTGGGCGGCTCGATCTCGGCCGCCTGGGAGCGCGCCGGATCGGGCGAACCGATCGAGATCGCGTACGCCGACCTCCCGGGGTTCCCGCCTCCGACGGTGCCGGGCCACGCGGGCATGCTGTGGTTGGGGACGATCGCCGGACAGCCGATCGCGATCTTCCGCGGCCGGATCCACTTCTACGAAGGTCACCCGATGGCGCTGGCGTCGATCACGTCCCGGATCTCCCACGGACTCGGGGCACGGACGATGGTGCTGTCCGCCGCGGTCGGCGGTCTCGATCCGTCGCTGCTCGCGGCCTCCTTGGTCGTCGTCCGCGATCACCTCAATCTGATGGGGACCAATCCGCTCACCGGGTGGCGGTACGAGGACGGCTCGCCGGCGTTCGTCGACGTCTCGGGGGTCTACGACCGAGAGCTCGCGGACGCCGCTCTGGGCGTGCTCCGGGACCACGGCATCGCGGTGGCAGACGGCGTCTACGCCGCGGTGGCGGGTCCTGCGTACGAGACCCCTGCCGAGACGGAGATGCTCCGCCGGATGGGGGCGACGGTCGTGGGGATGTCCACCGTGCCGGAGGCCGTCGCCGCCCGGGCGCTGGGCATGCGCGTCCTCGGGCTAAGCTTCGTCACGAACGCCGCGGGCGGCGCCGTCTCCCACGAGGAGGTGCTGCTCGCGTCGAAGACGGCTGCGGAAGCGATCGGCCTCGTGGTGGCCGAGCTCGCCGACACCTTCTGACGGAGAGGATCGATGGGACACGACATCAGGGACGGCGGGCTCGCGGAGTCCGGGCGCGGCAGGATCGACTGGGCCGCGGGCGAGATGCCCGTGATCGCGCAGATCAGGGAGCGGTTCGACAAGGAGAAGCCGTTGCAGGGCGTCCGGGTCGCCGCCTGCCTGCACGTCACCACGGAGACGGCGAACCTGATGGAGACGCTCGCGGCGGGGGGTGCCGAGGTGGCGCTCTGCGCCTCGAACCCGCTGTCGACCCAGGACGACGTGGCCGCGTCTCTCGTCGAGCAGAGCGGCATCGATGTCTACGCGATCAAGGGCGAGGACACCGACATGTTCTTCAAGCACATCAACGCGTGCCTCGACCTCAAGCCACACGTCACGATGGACGACGGCGCGGACATGGTGAGCGTGCTGCACAAGCAGCGCGTGGACCAGATCGACGAGATCATGGGCGGGACGGAGGAGACGACCACGGGCGTGATCCGTCTCCGCGCGATGGCGTCCGACCGCGCGCTCCGCTACCCGATCGTGAGCGTGAACGACGCGAACACGAAGCACCTGTTCGACAACCGCTTCGGGACCGGCCAGTCCACCATCGACGCGATCATGC
>CBHFMJ010000229.1:0-4001 GCA_965994715.1 uncultured bacterium
GGGGAAGCCGGATGAGCTCTCTCGGATGTCTATGGCCCCAGCCACGCTGGCGGCGAGACCGGCCCGTTCGACCGGTCGATCCGAACCCACGACCTCGATCGGGACGAGCACCGTCCACGACGGGAGCTCGAATCGGAGCCAGGGATGGCCGTCGTCACCTCGACCGGGCCATAGCTCGAGTCCGCCCGCCGACGAGTTGATGAGCATCGGCACCCCTTCCGGATCCACGAATCGCTGGATCGAGGCGTTCGGATCGTGGAGGAAGACGATCCGTCCCTGATACCGCCCCCGGAACGAGTACGCCAGATCCGGCTGGACCCCCATCAGCTCGAGCTCGAGCGGGGTCGGGTACACGAGTGTCGCCTCCGACCCGTCCGGGAAGGTCACCGGCATCCGCAGGAGCTCGCCGTCGCGCTCCGTCGGAGGGAAGAACGGCTCCGGGTCGAGCACTTCGCCCATCGGGTCGGTTCGGTCCGGAGGAACCGGCTTGAAGACGAACATCCGGCGCTCGAGCGGATCGAGCTGCATCCCGTAGAGATGCGCAGGCACAAGGACGACGCCGTCGGCGACCAAGGGTTCGAACACCCAACAGCACCCACCCCTCGAGGCGCTCGGGAGCGGTATCGGGATCCTGTGCCACTCGACCTCGCCCGCCGACAACGCGACGGTCTTGCCGCAGAACTCGCCGAACACCGTGTCAACCGTTGCGACGCTCACCGGCCGACATTCCGAGAATGCAAGTGGAACCCTCCCCAGGGGGCGCCACGCGTCGGCGACCGGATCATATGCCGCGCTCGCCTGGTCGTAGTCCCACGCGATCAACTCGTCGCCGAGCCAGGATGCCGTCATCGCCTGCGCCGAGAGCTCGGAAGCAGGTAGTTCGCGCCACGCGTCGGCTTCGGGATCGTAGGCCACCGCGATAGCCGTCGATGTGTCGGCGTGGTTGTTGCCGTCGAGCGCGGCGCCGAACACGATCAACTCGTCGCCGGTCCACACTGCCGAGCCGTCCGTGAGGTTCGTCGGCCCGTCGGCGATCGTCCGCCAGGTGTTCGACATGGGGTCGTACGCCGCGCCGTCGACACGACGCGCGGCTCTGTCGGTGCTCCCCCAAACGATCATCTCCGTGCCCGTCCAGACGGAGAACGCGGTTCGCGCCCCGATCGGCGCCGCCGGCAGCATCCGCCACGTACGTGCGATCGGGTCGTACGCAGCGCCATCGCCGAGATAGGGAGGGTCTCGGAACCCGCCGTCCCAACCGCCCCAGATCAGGAGCTCGCCACCCGTCCATGCGAACGAGCTGCCCGACCGACCCTCGAGCGGCGACGGGGGCATCGGCTCCCACCGACGGACCGCGGCGTCGAACACGAACCCGTCAGCGCCCGGATCCTCGTCGCCACCGACGTACTCGTACCCGCCCCAGACGAGCAGTTCAGAGCCGGTCCATGCCGTGGCCGCATCGCTGCGCACCTCGGGAGGCGCGGGCAGCTCGCTCCAACCGGCTGGAAGCTCGGCGGCGAGGTCGACGGCGGGCACGGGTCGTGGCCTCGGGGCAACGTCGAGATGCGAGAGGTTCCAGGCGAAGACAGCAGCACCGGCGAACACCGCGAACGCGACGAACGCGGTCGCCGCCCGTCTCCACCGATCGGGTTGCAACCGCACGGAACGCGATGGCGGATCCGATGTCATCGCGCGCCGTCGCGCAGCGCCCCACAGGTCCGGCGACTCGATCTGGTCGATCATCGAGAATCGTTCCTTCAGCTCAGTCATCTCGATCCTCCAGCAGGTCGCGCAGACGCGTCCGTGCCCGATGAACGTGCACGCCTACCGCCGAAACGGAGGAACCCAGGGCTCTCGCGATCTCCCGGTGCGCCCAACCCGCGTAGTCGGCCAACACGACCGACGCCCGTTGCTTCAGCGGGAGCTTCGCGAGCGCGCGCCACAGGTCCACGAACGGATCCGGAAGCCCCGCCATGGACTCGACCTCGAACCGCTCCACTCGTCCTCGCTCCTTCAGCTCCCCCGCCGCGAGACGGAAGACCACGCGCCACAGCCAGGCGGCGGGGTCGCGCACCGCCGATCCCCGCCGAAGGGCCTGGGCGAACGCCTCCGCCACGGCATCGTCGGCCACCTCGCGGCTACCGGACGCGAGGAACACGGCGCGCCACATGCGGGCGCCATGCTCCCGATAGACGAGCTCGATCCTGCGCCCGGCGTCATCGTCCTCGTGCCCTGAGCGATCGCGATCGATGTCCGCTTCTCTTGGCCTCATTCTTGGGGCCTCATCCTGCACGTCGAGTGGACAGGGTCCGAGACCCGCGTGTTCCTTAACAGGCCGGGATCAGCGGGTGACGAAGTTCACGAGCTTCGGCGCGCGGACGATCTCCTTCGCGACGTCGCGGTCCCCGATCGCGCGGCGTGCCTTCGCCGAGGCGCGGGCCAGCTCGCGGACGCCCGCCTCGTCGGCGTCCGCCGGCACCTCGATCGTGTCGCGGACCTTGCCGTCCACCTGCACGACCAGCGTGACGGTGTCCTCGGCGGCCAGCGCCGGGTCGAACGAGGGCCAGCGACTGACGTGCACCGAGTCCGTGTGACCTAGCACCTCGCGCCAGAGCTCCTCCGCGGCGAACGGCGCGAACGGCGCCAGCATCTGCGCGAGCGCTTCGGCGGCCCCTCGTGCCCCTCCGCCGGCATCGAGCGCGGTCCGTATCTCGTTCGTGAGAACCATGAGTTTCGAGATGGCCACGTTGAACCGGAACCGCTCCAGATCGTCCGTCACCCCCGCGATCGTCCGGTGCATGAGCCGCACCAGGGTCGTCGGCTCATCCCCGCCGCGCTCGACCGCCTCCCCCACCGCCGCGAACACCCGCCCCAGCCAGTGGTGCACACCCGGACGGTGATCGGCGTCGCCGGCGATCAGCTTCCAATCGATGTCGTCCTCGAACGGGTTCGCGAACAGCATCGTGAGTCGCATCGAGTCGGCGCCCCACCGCTCGACGAGCGGCATCGGCTCGACGATGTTGCCCTTCGACTTCGACATCGAGCCGCCCCCGTAGATCACCTGCCCCTGGTTCATCATCCGCGCGAAGGGCTCGACGAACGGGACCATCCCGGCGTCGTGCAGGGCCTTCGTGAAGAAGCGTGCGTACATCAGGTGCAGGATCGCGTGCTCCACACCGCCCGTGTACTGGCTCACCGGCCACCGTTCGACGTCCTCACGCCGGAACGGACCGCCCTCGTAGCCCGGTGAGCAGTAGCGGAAGAAGTACCAGCTCGAGTCGACGAACGTGTCCATCGTGTCCGTGTCGCGACGTGCATCGCGACCGCACGTGGGACAGGTTGTCTTCACGAACCGATCGTGCCGAGCGAGCGGCGACTCCCCTCCGGGCCGGAAGTCGACGTCGTCGGGCAGCCGCACCGGCAGGTCCGCGAGCGGTACCGGGACCTCACCGTGCTCGTCGCAATGGATGATCGGGATCGGCGCGCCCCAGTACCGCTGGCGAGAGATCAACCAGTCGCGGAGCCGGTAGGTCACGGCGGGGCCGCCGAGGCTCTGCTGCTCGATCCAGGCCGCGACCTTCGCGATCGAGGCGGGCGACGGCTCGCCGTCGAAGGGACCGGACCGCACCATGACGCCCTCGTGGTCGTGCGCCTCGGTCATCGACGCGGGGTCGCGCTCCTCGCCCGGCGGCTGGATCACCACGCGGACCTCGAGATCGTGCTCGCGGGCGAACTCGAAGTCGCGCTGGTCGTGCGCCGGGACGCCCATCACGGCCCCCGTCCCGTACTCCATCAGCACGTACGGCGCGACGAACACCGGCACGCGCTCCCCGTTCACCGGGTTCACGACGTGGACGCCGAGGGGCACCCCTTCGCGGCTCTCAGCTTGCTCGCGGTTCGTGAGCGGCGTCGCCTGCAGACGATCCACCAACGCGCGCGCCGCGTTCGCGGTCCCACCCACGCCCGCGAGCTTCTCCCCGAGCGGGTGCTCGGGAGCGAACACG
>CBHFMJ010000230.1:0-3979 GCA_965994715.1 uncultured bacterium
CGCACATCGTGTCCGAAGAGCCGCTGATCGGCCTGATGCACGTCCTGATGCTGCCGGCGATGCTGGCGGCGATGCTCCTTCGCCGGGAGGAGTACTCCTATGCGCATCGCTGACCGGGTCCACGCACGTCGAGCGCGCGACGGGATCGCAGATCGCTCTTCTGCGACGCCGCTCCGGAACGACTCGCGCACATGGGCTGAGCTCGGCTGCGTGTTCGGTGTTCTGGGGACGGCGGCGTACGCGGTCGCCTCCGCCGTTCCGATGTCGCCCGCGCTCCAGGCGGTGGCCGCCTCGATCTTCGGTCCCGGGATCGCCGTGGCCTCCGCCGGGCTGTACGAAGTCTTGCGGCTTCACCGGTCGACCGTCGGTCTCAAGATCGGCCTGGTCGCGAACATCGCGGCCGGCATCACGGTCACGATGATGCTGCTCGCTCAGATCGCCTTCAAGCGGTGGCTCGAGCTCAAGTTCCCGTCGGGCCTCGCCGCAGAGTCCTCGTCCCCTGCCTACCAAGCGGCCAATGGGCTCCAGATCGGGCTCGACGCTGCATGGGACGTGTTCCTCGCGATCGGGACGTTCCTCTTCGCCCTCAACATGTGGACGCACCCCCGGTTCGGCCGAGCGTTCGCGATCACCGGAGGCGTGTTGGCTGTCCTGCTGTTGACGCTGAACTTCGGAACCTTCCCCGAGCCCCCCGCGGAGGCCGGGCTCGTGGACGTCGGACCACTCATCGGTCTCTGGTACCTGGTCGCAGCGATCCGCATCGGCTTCTCGCTTCGATGGGTGGACCGCAACGCGACCGCCTCGAACCCGCAGGTGGGCTGAGGAGCAGCGATGGTCACACGACAGGTGACGATCACGCGCTTGTCCGCCGGGCAGGTTCAGGAGGCCGGCCGGGTGCTCGGCACGGCCTTCGCCTCCAGTCCGCTCGAACGAGCCGTCCGCGGGACTATCGACGAGCGCCAGCGCCGCGGCCTCGTCGTGGCCTACACGGCGACGTGTCGCCTGCCGGGTCGGGTGTGCGTCGCCCTCAGTGAGGAGCGGGTGGTCGGTGTGATCCGATGGGCGGAGTCGCCTCGATGCCAGCTACGACTCCGCGAGAAGCTGGCGATGGCGCCGACGGCGATCACGGCCTTCGGTCGAAACCTCCCGAAAGCCTTGACGTGGGTCTCGGCGTGGTCGAAGCGCGATCCGGCGGAACCGCACGTCTATCTCGGGCCGATCGGCGTGACCCCGGAACTGCAGGGGCGCGGGATCGGCTCCCAGATGCTGTCCGTGTACTGCGAGGAGCTCGATGTCGCGGGCAACGCCGGCTACCTCGAGACCGACAAGCCTGAGAACGTCCGTCTGTACGAGCGGTTCGGGTTCGAGGTCCAGGACGAAGGGGAACTGCTTGGCCTGCCGAACTGGTTCATGTGGCGCGCGCCAACCCGGCGCTCGCCACGGTGATCGAAAGGAGGGATCGTGATGAAGAAGCTTGTGATCGGGTTGGGGATTCTTCTGCTGGTCGTGGCGGCGCTTCGCCGGTTCGGGCGACCGCTCGAGGAACGAGCGATGGAAGAGTGCCAGGAGATGATCGACCGAGCGATGTCCGGACGAGAACCACACACGGAGCCAACGGAGCCGGCTGTCATCCTGGCCGGGAGGTGATCTCGATGATGGACATGATGGACGGGGACGGCTGGAGCTGGATCTGGGGCGGCCTGATGATGCTCCTCTTCTGGGGTGGACCCGTTGCCCTCATCGTGCTCCTCGTGCGGGGCTTCGGAAGCAACGGGTCGCATCGAGACGAGAAGCGGAGAGGGTCCGAAGCCAACGAGATCCTGGCCGAGCGCTTCGCTCGCGGCGAGATCTCGGAGGAGGAGTTCGAGGAACGGCGGCGGGTGCTTGAGCGCCGACCCTCGTAGCTCGGGCGGTCGATGCACCCTGCACGCGCCCGAGAGAGGGGCGGGAGGGCCGTGGCGGAAGGTTCGTTCGTCGATTCGAAGGCGCAGGGCGACCTGGAGGCCTTGCTCCGCCGTCCGCGGCTGCGTTTCCCGCCCGAGACGGAACGGGCGTTCCGCGCGGACTACGCGGAACGGTGGCGGTCGACGAACCGCGTGGCCTTCGCGATCGGGCTCGGGACGTTCGCGGCGTTCGGCCTCGTCGACCTGCTTGCCACGACCCATTCGCTCGGCGAGGTGTGGTTCCTGCGGTTCGCGCTGGGTGTCCTGCCGGCCGTCGCGGTCATCGTGATCTCGTACACGTCCGCCTTCCCGCGCCTGATGCAGCCGGCGACGGCGGCGGTCGTGTTCGTCTTCGGGGCGTTGATCATCGGTATGGAGATCGTGATCGACCCCGACGAGATCGGCTACCACCTCTACTTCTTCGGCCTCGCCCCGGTCACCGCCTTCGGCTACGCCGCGCCGCGGATGCGCTTCTGGTACGCAACCGCGACGGGGTGGGCGATCTTCTTTGTGAGTCACGCGGTCGGCATCGACCATGACCTCTGGTCCACGAGAGAGTCGGCGATCGAGTTCTCCGTGATCCTCGCCCTCCTCGCCGCCGTGAACATCGCCGGCATGATCGGGGCCTACCTGATGGAGGCGGGGAGCAGGAGAGCTTACGTGCAGGAGATGATCGCGAAGCGGGAACGCGGGCGTTCGGAACGCCTCCTGCAGAACATCCTGCCCGGCTCGGTCGCCGAGCGTCTGAAGCACGGCGAGGAGGTCGCGGAAGGGTTCGGCGAGGCAACGGTGATGTTCGCGGATCTGGTGGACTTCACTCCATTCGCGGAGACCCAGTCACCACGCCACCTGATGCGTGTTCTGAACGCGTTCTTCTCGCGGTTCGACGCGCTCGCCGATCGCTACGGGCTGGAGAAGATCAAGACGATCGGGGACTGCTACATGGCGGTGGGGGGTGTTCCTGTCCCGCAACTGGACCACGCGGAGCGAGTGGCGGACATGGCGCTGTCCCTCCAGGAGGAGATCCCGATCCTCGGGCGTGAGAACGAGTGCCCGTTCGAACTGCGGATCGGGATCGACACCGGTCCCGTCGTGGCCGGCGTGATCGGCACGAAGAAGTTCAGCTACGACCTGTGGGGAGACACGGTCAACACGGCGAGTCGGATGCAGTCCCACGCCGCTCCGGGCGAGATCACCGTGACGGCGTCGACGTTCCAGCGCCTTCGGGACGGCTTCCTGTTCGACGGACCCCGGCTGGTCGCGGTGAAGGGGAAGGGGCAGCTGCCGATGTATCGGCTGCGAGGGCGGAGGTCGCGTCCGCTTCCAAGGTCCTTCCCTGCACGGGTCGCCTGATCCGGAGCGCGATCGGCGGTCGGCGAGGTCGCGGTGACCACGCCCGGGATCCCCCGAAGAGGGACTTAGGTAGGTCCAGCACGCATCGCCTTCACGCGGACACGCGGTCGACGACTCGTAGTGAGTACATGAGGTGTGGAAGCCCTCCCCACGAGGCCTCTCGCTCGACGGTCATCCCGAGCTTCTCCGCCACGCGGCGCGATGGAGCGTTCTCGGCGCTGACCATCGATACGATCCGTTCGAGCCCGATGACATCGAAAGCGAAGTCGCGCCATGCGGCCGCCGCTTCGGTCGCGATGCCCATGCCCCAATGGATCCGGCGCACGATCCAGCCGAGCTCGACCTCCCGTGTTCCCTCCACGGTCGTAGTGATCAGTCCGCAGTCACCGACCAGCTCTCGCGTCGCCCGCAGGATCACGGCGCATCGCCCGAAGCCAACGGACGCGTACCGTGCGATGTTCCGGTCGATCCAATCACGTGCTCCTTCACGGTCGAGGGGTGCTCCCCAGAGCCTCAAGGCCTCCGCGTCACCGAGCATCGAGGCCATATCGTCCAGATCGTCGAGCGTCAGCGGTCGCAACTCGAGCCGGGCCGTCTGCAGTACCAACGGTCGCCGTGCCATCGGGCCATCGCACCATGCGCTTCCCCGTCGGGCAACCAGGAGCTCTCCGCTCGAGAAGCCT
>CBHFMJ010000231.1:0-3948 GCA_965994715.1 uncultured bacterium
ATCGCCGCGAATCCGACGATCCGGATGTTCGCGATGGTGAACGCCGTCAGCAGGACGAAGGAAAGGATCAGCAGGACGAGGGGCCACGAGTCGGGAGGGTTCACCAGCTGGAGCAACAGACCGGCGAACGCGAGGGGTGCGTACCGCGGCTTGAGCTCGGACAGCTGGGACAGTCGACCGCCGCGGAAGGTGCCGACGACGACGCCCAACACGAGACCGATCGCCACCAGCTTCATGGTCTAGGTATCGACCCCTTCCCGGACGCCTGAAGCGCCCCGACGCGGAAGCTCCCGGCCTGTCCGGGGTTCGGATACGACCGGGAGCCGATGGAGCTTGAACTACCTCAGAACGGACGCCAGCCGGCACCCACCGCCATCGCGAGGGCGGCCAGCCAAGCGAGCGCGTACGCGATCTTGCGGAGTCGCATCCGTCTCTCCTTCGTTGGTCGGACCTGCGTCAGCAGGGCTTCCAGCGAGCGTCGACGGAGACCTGGGGAACCGTAACGGTGCGCATCTCGTCGACCTCCTTGTCTATCGAGGTCGAGGATGACCGTCGCACGGGGGTCGGGTCATCGGGCGACGGTCCCGAGTTTCCATCGGCCGGGCACCCCCGACTTCCGTCGGGGGGTCAGCCCCCATCGCGGGTGATGCGGATAGGCCGATGGCCCAACCCCCATCGCACCGAAGGGGAGGGCAGGTAGTCCTCCCGAACCGGTGTCAGGCGTCTGGGGGGAGGCTTCCGTCGAATCAGGGGGCCGATCGCGTTCAGTGGGAAGGAGTGGAGCGGTTGAAACGATCCTGGGTGCGCGCGAGCCCGTCCGTGATCAGCGCGCGGACGGCATCGGCTGCGTGGCTCACGAGCAGCGCGAGGTCCGTCTCCTCTCGAGCCCCGACCGGCTGGAGCACGTAGTCGGATGGGTCCTGTCGTCCCGGCGGGCGGCCGATCCCCAGGCGCACGCGTAGGTAGTCGGCGGTGCGGAATGCCTGGTCGAGAGAACGGAGGCCGTTGTGGCCGCTGTTGCCACCCCCTTGCTTGATCCGGATCGTACCGGCGGGGATGTCCAGCTCGTCATGGACGGCGATCACGTGGTCGGGTTCGATCCTCTGCTTCTTGGCAAGTGAGGCGTAGGACGGCCCCGACTCGTTCATGTACCGCGTGGAGATCGCGAGGATGACGCGTCCGTCCGCCACACGGATCTCCGCGGACTCGACGGGGAGGAACCGCACCTTCCGGAACCGCTCGCCTTCCTCGCGAGCCAGCTCATCGACGACCATGCGGCCGAGGTTGTGGCGAGTCCGCGCGTAACGAGCGTCCGGGTTCCCGAGGCCGGCGACGAGCCAGGCCATCGGCTAGCTCTCGCCGTCCCCCTCGGTGGGGGCTTCGCCGCCGCCCTCGGCCCCTGTCCCTTCGGCACCCTCGGCGCCCTCGCCCTCGGGTGCCTCCTCGCCCTCGGCGGCCTCTTCACCCTCCGCCTCCTCGGCGGCCTCGGCGGCCTCTTCCGGAACCTCTTCGCCGGCGACCGCCAGGTCGAGTTCCGTGTCCATGACCGCCGGCTCCACGACGGCGAGGATCATCGTGTCGGGGTCCGTGAGGAACTCGACGCCTTCGGGCGGTACGAGGTCCCCGATGCGCACCGAGTCGCCGATCTTCAGCGTGGAGATGTCGAACTCGACCCGCTGTGGCACGTTCGCCGGGAGGCTCTCGATCTCCACCTCGCGGAGGTGATGCTCGATCACACCGCCGGCGTGGACGCCCTCGGAATCGCCGACCTCGTGCAGCTCGACGCTCACGGTGATCTTCTCGTCACGGTTGACCGCCATGAAATCGATGTGGATGAACCGGTTGTGGATCAGGTCGCGTTGGATCTCGCGGGCGATCGTCAGGTACTCGTTCCCATTGAGCTTCAGATCGACGAGGACGCTGGCCTGACCCATCGCGTGGAAGACGTGCAGGAGGTCGAGGGCGCTCACGTGGATCGGCGTGGCATCGACACCGGCGCCGTACAGGACCGCGGGGATGCGGCCGCTGGCGCGGAGACGATGCGCGGGCCCCTTCCCGGTCTCGGAGCGGGGTTCGGCCTGAAGTATGGCTTCCATGGCAGGTCAGAGGTCCTTCTCGCAGGGGTCGATCCGGCTGGTCATCGTACCAGCGGCGATGCGCTGACCGGCGCGTTCGAGGGATCGCTCAACGTGTCCCGTCCAATAGCATCGCCGGATGCGACTCGATCGCGTCGCGGCTGCGGTTCTCGGTCTCGTGCTCCTCACGGCCACCTGTCAGGACCCGCCCCGTGCGAGGGACACGCCGGATCTCCTCCCGCCCGGGAGGCCGGAGCGCACCGACGCCTCCGCCTTCGATACGCGTTGGCCCATCAAGCACGTGGTGTTCGTGATCAAGGAGAACCGGACGACGGATCACCTGTTCGGCCGGTTCCCGGGCGTGAACGGCGTCACCGAGGGCTACGACGGCGATCGGTTACGCCCCCTGACGCCCCCGCTCGATCGGATCCCCGACGACATCCCGCACTGCTACGAGTGCGCGATCGAGTCGTGGAACGAGGGCCGGATGAACAACTTCGCGAGGGTCGAGGAGGGGGACCTCTACGCTTACACGCAGATGCAGGGCCGCGAGGACCTACCCAACTACTGGCGCTGGGCCGAGGAGTTCGCGCTCTCGGACAACTTCTTCGCGTCGGCGCAGGGCCCCTCGTTCCCGAACCACCTCTTCACGATCGCCGCGCAATCTGGTGGCACGCATTTCAACCCCAACCAGGAGCAATCAAAGGTCACGATCTTCACGCAGGAGACGGGGCTCGCGAAATCATGGGGCTGCGACGCGCTCGAGGAGGCTTTCGTCGAGGTGGTCGACAGCGAAGGGCAGCTCGAGAAAGTGCCGCCGTGCTTCGATTTCGAAACGGAGGCGGATCTCCTGGACCGCGCCGGGATCCCGTGGGGGTACTACGCGGCGTGGAACGACCAGCGTGGGTACGTGTGGTCCGCGTTCTCCGCGATCCGTCGCGTGCGGATGAACCCGGAGATCTGGCAACGCCACATCTTCCCGGTCGACAACTTCGTCGCCGACGTCGAGGACGGCCGGCTGGCTCCTGTCACGTGGGTCACGCCGCGGTACGAGGTGAGCGAGCACCCCGAGTGGAGTTTCTGCCACGGCGAGAACTGGACCACCGAGATCGTGAACTCGATCATGCGGAGCCCGTTCTGGAAGGACACCGCGATCTTCATCACGTGGGACGACTACGGCGGATTCTACGACCACGTGCCGCCGCCGCAGGTCGACGACTTCGGGTTCGGTTTCCGTGTCCCGCTGCTCACGATCAGCCCGTACGCGAAGCCCGGCTACATCGACCCGCAGCTGGGCGAGTTCTCGAGCGTCTTGAGGTTCATCGAGGACAATTGGGGCCTGTCGCAGCTCACGCATCGCGACCGAGACGCGTTCAATCTGAGCTACCTCTTCGACTTCGACCAGGAGCCGCGGGAGCCGTTCGAGCTTCCGATGCGCGAGGACTGCGTGGGTCCGATCTTCGCTCAGCCAGTCACCGCGGACGGAGACTGACCGGGCTCCGGCGATACCTTCCAAGCGCCTCGTGCGTCTAGGAGGTATGACAAGGATCCTCCTGGGAGCGCGGGAAGGAACGGCGGTGGCTGAGCCGAAGGGCGAGCTGGCGGACCTGTACGTCCGTCACGTGCCCGCGGCGAACCGGCTCGCGTTCCTCCTGACCGGCGACCGCTCGCACGCGGAGGACCTCGTCCACGACGCGTTCGTGCGGTGCGTCGGTCGGTTCGGCCATCTGCGCGCGCACGAGGCGTTCGATGCGTACCTGCGACGCACGATCGTGAACCTCCACACGTCGAGGCTGCGCCGCGTCCGCGTCGAACGCGAGTTCCTCTCGAAAGAGGCCGGCCGCGTCGAGCGGACGTCGATGTCTAGCCTGCC
>CBHFMJ010000232.1:0-3947 GCA_965994715.1 uncultured bacterium
GAAGTCGGAGTCCTTGCCGAGGTCCAGGAGCCGAGCCTCGTGTGCGGCGAACGCGAGAACGGCTTCCCGCCGGTCGCGATCCGGGCTTCCGCTGGGACGCAGCGAGAGGATGGTCGAGCCATCGTGTCCGCGGGCCGCGAGCATCGTGTACCGAAGCGACAAGCGCAGGCGGATGGCGGCGACGGCGTGTCCCGCTTCATGTAGTGCGAGATGCCTTGATCCCGCGACTACTTCTGCACCTCGGCCCATCGGAAGCACGAAGTTACGTGCGCATTGACGAGGCCGCACGCCTGCATGAACGCGTAGCACACGGTCGGCCCGACGAACCGGAACCCGCGCCGCTTCAGATCCTTCGACATGGCGTTCGACTCCGGGGTCTGCGGGGGGATGTCCCCGAGGCTGCGGAACCGGTTCACCTTCGGCGAGCCGCCGACGAAGGACCACAGATACGCGTCGAGCGAGCCGTCCTCCTCCTGGACGGTGAGCACCTGCCGGGCGTTTTCGATCGTCGACTCCACCTTCATGCGGTTGCGGACGATCGAGGGATCCGCGAGGAGCCGCTCGACCTTCCGCCCGCTGAAGCGCGCCACGGTGCCCGGGTCGAAGCCCGCGAACGCGCGACGGTAGCCCTCGCGCTTGTTCAGGATCGTGGACCACGACAGCCCGGCCTGCGCGCCCTCCAGCGTCAGCATCTCGAAGAGCCGCCGGTCGTCGTGGACCGGGACGCCCCATTCCTCGTCGTGGTACGCGAGGTAGGAGGCGTTGTCCACGGGCGCCCACGCGCAGCGCTTCACGTGCCCGAGAGGCGTCGGACGACCTCGTCGTGCACGACCGCGTTGGACGTGAGGATGCTCGCACCGTCCAACGGCTCCTCACCCTCGAACGTGGTGACGACGCCGCCGGCTTCCTCGACGATCACGACGATCGAGGCCCAGTCCCAGATCCGCAGGGAAGGCTCGATCATCAGGTCCACGGCGCCACGCGCCACCAGCATGTGCCCCCAGAAGTCCCCGAACCCACGGCTGCGGCGCGTGTCGTGGACGAGTTCGACGAATGCGTCCTCGCGAGGCCCGCCGAGCCAGTCGTCGACGCTCGAGAACGCCAGGAACGCATCGCCGAGCTTCCGCTCGCTGGCGTGCAGTTCGCGGCCGTTCCATCGGGCGCCGCCCCCGCGGACGGCCTCATACCGTTCGCCGAGCGCGGGGGCGCTCGCCATGCCGAGCACCGAGCGCCCCTCCACCTGGAGGGCGAGCAGCGTCGCCCAGATCGGAACGCCGTCGGCGAAGTTCCTGGTGCCGTCGATCGGATCGACGATCCAGACGCGGTCGCCGGCACCCTCGCCGTGTTCCTCCCCGGTGATCGCGTCGGCCGGGAACCGCGCCGCGATCATCTCCCGGACGGCGGTCTCCACCTCGAGGTCCGCCTGGGTGACGGGCGACAGGTCCGGCTTCTGCCTGACCTCGAACTCCCCGAGGAAGTACGACATCGAGATCTCCGCCGCTCGGTCGGCGATCTCGTGCGCGAAGGCGAGCTCCTTCTCGAACACGGCTCGACCGTACCAGTCGCGCACGGGCGCTCTTCCGACGTCGATCGACGCCGCCACGAGCCGAGTGTCACCCCGGGTCGAGTAGCCTGGGTCCTCCATGGAAACGACCGTCGAAACCGTCGAACCGCACACCGTGAAGCTCACGATCGAGGTGCCTCCGGATGAGTTCCGCAAGGACCTCGACCGCACCTATCGAGCGATCGCCAACGAGATCAAGGTCCCCGGGTTCCGCAAGGGCAAGGTGCCGAAGCAGATCATCGACACCCAGATCGGCCGGGACGCGATCTTCGAGCAGTTCGTGAACACGTCCGTCCCCGTCTACTTCCGGCAGGCCGTCACGGACGAGGATCTCGCGCCGATCACCGATCCCGACATCGACGTGCAGCAGCTGGAGCCGGGTCGGCCCTTCCTGTTCACCGCCACCGTGGAGGTCCGGCCCCGGCTCTCCTTCGAGGAGGGCGACTACACGGGGATCAGCGTCACGAAGCCGCCGATCGACGTGACCGACGAGGAGATCGACGACTGGATCGAGCGCCTCCGGGAGCGGTTCGCGGAGCTCGAGCCGGTCGGGAGGCCCATCCAGCAGGGCGACTTCGTGACCGTGGACCTGACCGTGATGAGGGGGAGCGAGAAGCTCGAACAGGCCTCGCGCGCCGATTACCTCTACACCGTGGGCTCCGGAGAGGTGGGGGAGAAGCTCGACGTGGAGCTCGTGGGCACGAAGCCCGGCGCGATCCTGAAGGTGGCCGACACGCTGCCGGAGCGCTTCGGCGAGGAGCTGGGCGGCGCGCCGGTCGACATCAGCGTGATCGTGAAGGACGTGAAGGCGCGGCGCCTCCCCGAGGTGGACGACGAGTTCGCCAAGACGGCCTCGGAGTTCGACACGATCCCCGAGCTCCGCGACGACCTGCGCACGCGGCTCACCGAGGTGAAGGAGCGCGAGACCACCGCCGCACTGCGCGATCTCGCGCTGCAAGCGATGATCGAGAAGGTCGACGTCGACCTGCCCGACAGCCTGATCGAGGAGGAGACCGACCACCGGGTCCACCACGCCCGCGATCAGGCGGAGCGGATGGGGCTCGGCCTCGAGAAGATGCTCGAGCTGCAGGGATGGGACGAGGCGCGTCTCCGAGAGGATTCCCGCCAGCACGCGATCCGGGCGATCAAGAGCGACCTCGTCCTGGAAGGCATCGCCCGCAGCGCATCCCTGGACGTCACGGCCGAGGAGATCGGCGCGGAGATCGCCGTCCTCGCACAGGCCTACGGTAGGGAGCCGAAGGCGGTCGCCAAGGATCTCGAGCGCAGTGGTCAGGTCGTAACGCTGGCCGGAGATATCATCAGGAGCAAGGCACTCGACCTCCTGGTCGAACGTGCCGATATCGAGACGGTTGGGACGGACCACGCCGAACATGCGCCAGAGAACGCAACGCCAGAGAACGCAACGCCAGAGAACGCAACGCCAGAGGACGCACCGGAGGAGGCGAACACGTGATGGACACCCCTGAGAGCTACCTGGTCCCGATGGTGGTCGAGCAGACCAGCCGAGGCGAGCGCTCGTTCGACATCTACTCGCGGCTGCTGAAGGAGCGGATCATCTTCCTCGGCACGCCGATCGACGACTCGGTCGCGAACCTCGTGATGGCGCAGATGCTCCACCTCGAGTCCGAGGATCCAGACAAGGACATCAACCTGTACATCAACTCGCCGGGTGGTGACGTCGCGTCGGGCTTCGCCGTCTACGACACGATGCAGTACATCAAGCCCGACATCACGACGATCTGCATGGGCCAGGCGGCGTCGTTCGCGGCGTTCCTCCTGCTCGCCGGTGCGAAAGGCAAGCGGTTCATGCTCCCGCACGCGCGGGTGCTGCTCCACCAGCCCCACGGCGGGACGCAGGGCCAGGCCGTCGACATCGAGATCCAGGCCCGCGAGATCCTGCGGTACCGGCAGCTCCTCGACGAGCTGATCGCAGAGCACACCGGCCAGTCCGTCGAGAAGATCACGAAGGACACGGACCGGGACTTCATCCTCACCTCGGAGCAGGCGAAGGAGTACGGGATCATCGACGAGGTCCTGACGAACCGTCGCGATATGCCTTCGGAGTTGACGGCGGCGGCCGCCGTAGGGGCGTAGAATCCCTACCACGACCGGGCGATGCCCGGTCGGTGGCATTTCAACAACATCAGAGGAGTCGCGGCCACCAAGAACCGGGCCACCAAGAACCTGCCCACCAAGAACCGGCCACCAGGAAAGGGAGTCGGATGGCGAAGTTCGGCGAGTCGGACCTGCTGAAGTGCTCCTTCTGCGGGAAGAGCCAGAAGCAGGTCAAGAAGCTGATCGCTGGCCCGGGCGTGTACATCTGCGACGAGTGCATCGACCTCTGCAACGAGATCATCGAGGA
>CBHFMJ010000233.1:0-3932 GCA_965994715.1 uncultured bacterium
GCGGTGAACCTCGCCCTGGTGGCGTTCTCCCGGATGCACCTCGCGCTCGACGGCCAGGTGCTCGCGTTCTTCTCGATGGTGGTGGCCGCGGCGGAGGTCGTCGTCGGTCTCGCGATCATCGTTGCCGTCTACCGGCGGCGAGGCACCGTCGACGTCGACGACGCGAGAGGTCTGGCGGGCTGATGGAGGCCACGAAGGGCCCGGAAGGTTTCACGATCCTCTGGCTCGTCCCTCTGATCCCTCTCGCGATCGCGACCTGCAACCTGTTCCTTGGTCGACGGATCGGGCGGCTCGCGGGGATCCTCGCCGCAGGGGCGGTCGCGCTGTCGTTCGTGTTCTCGCTCGTCCTGGTCGTGGACCTGCTGGGGCTGCCGCCCGAGGCGCGCGTCAGGATCACCCACTTCTTCGACTGGATCTCGGTCGGTCGGTTCTCGGTGGGGGCGGATCTCCGCCTCGACGTCCTGTCCGCGGTGATGATCCTGGTCGTCACCGGGATCGGGCTCCTGATCCACGTGTACGCGATCGGTTACATGGAGGGTGATCCGCGGTACGGGCGGTTCTTCGCCTACCTGAACCTGTTCGTGTTCTTCATGCTTCTGCTCGTCCTGGCCGACAACTACCTCCTCTTGTACGTGGGCTGGGAGGGCGTGGGTCTCTGCTCCTACCTGCTCATCGGCTTCTGGTTCGAGAAGATCGAGAACGCGAGCGCCGCGAAGAAGGCCTTCGTCACGACGAGGGTCGGCGATACCTTGATGTTGATCGGCCTCGCACTGATCGTGTCGAAGTTCGGCTCGCTCGACTTCGCCGCCGTGCTCGGCGCGCCCGGGGAGACGATCGCGAATGGGACCGCGACCGCGATCTCGCTGCTCTTGTTCGCGGGGGCGATCGGCAAGTCCGCGCAGGTGCCGCTCCACGTGTGGCTCCCCGACGCGATGGCCGGCCCCACGCCGGTCTCGGCGCTGATCCACGCCGCGACGATGGTCACGGCGGGCGTCTACCTCGTCGTCCGGAGTGCCCCGCTCTTCGAGCTCTCCGGCGTGGCCTTGACCGTCGTGTTGATCGTCGGGCTCCTCACGGCGCTGTTCGCTGCGACGTGCGCCCTGGCGCAGGACGACATCAAGCGCGTCCTTGCCTACTCCACCGTGAGCCAGCTCGGGTTCATGTTCATGGCCGCGGGCATGCGCTTCTACACCGGCGCGATGTTCATGCTCGTCGCCCACGCGTTCTACAAGGCGCTGATGTTCCTGGGCGCCGGCTCCGTGATGCACGGCATGCACGAGGAGACCGACCTCCGACGCATGGGTGGGCTGATCCGGCGGATGCCGGTCACGGGGTGGACGTTCGTCGTCGGCGCCGCCGCGCTCGCGGGGATCCCGCCGCTCGCCGGATTCTTCGCGAAGGACCAGATCCTCGAGATCGCGAACCACACCGGACGCACGTGGATCTACCTCCTCGGGACGCTCGGCGCGCTCCTGTCCGCGCTCTACATCGGCCGGCTCGTGTTCCTCGCGTTCTTCGGATCGCCGAGGAGCGAGGAGGCCGAGCACGCCCACGAGTCGCCGTCGGTCATGACGGTCCCGCTCCTCGTGCTCGCGGCCGGCGCGGTCCTCGCCGGTCTGCTGCTGTCGACCTCCGCGGAGGGGACCCTGGCGCGGGTGCTCGAGCCGGTCACCGGCCCGGTGCCGCACGGCGAGGGGCTGTCGACCCTCGCCCTGTCCGGGATCGCGACCGCGATCGCGCTGGGCGCGCTCGCGGTCGCCTGGTGGGTCTATGCATCCGGCCGGGTCGAGTGGCTCACCCTCCGCGAGCGGCTCCAGCCGCTCCCGCGCGCCGCGCGGAGCGGCTGGTACGTCGATCAGGCCTATTCCACGTTGTTCGTGAACCCCGGGGCTGCGGCCGCTCGGTTCACGGCGAACGTGTTCGATACGAAGGTCGTAGACGGTCTCGTGAACGGCGTCGGCGCCGGCACGCGGCGGCTCGCCGCGGTCGGTCGGCTCCTCCAGACGGGCTTCGTGCGCTCGTACGCGCTCGCCTTCCTCCTCGGCGCCGTCGGCGTCCTCGTCTGGGTGGGGACGCGGCTGTGAACAAGCTGCTCACGCTCACGACGTTCCTCCCGCTGATCGGCGCGCTGATGATGCTGGGTGGGGGTCGCGGCCTGAAGGACGGGGCCGCACGGTGGGTCGCCCTCGGCGTCTCGCTCGCGACGTTCATCGTGTCCCTCGTCGTGCTCGGGCGCTTCGACCCGGCATCCTCGGAGTTCCAGATGGTCGAGATCGCTCGGTGGGTCCCGTCGATCGGCCTCTCCTACGCCGTGGGCATCGACGGCGTCAGCATCTGGATGCTCCTGCTCACCACGTTCCTGTTCCCCGTCTCGATCCTCGCGTCCTGGACGATCACGAAGGACGTCCGTCGCTTCCTCGCTGCGATCCTCGTGCTCGAGACCGCGGTGGTCGGCACGTTCGTCGCCCTCGACCTCCTCCTGTTCTTCCTCTTCTTCGAAGCGCTCCTCGTCCCGATGTACCTGCTGATCGGCGGGTGGGGCGGTCAGCGCCGCATCTACGCCGCGGTCAAGTTCTTCCTGTTCACGATGGCGGGCTCGGCCTTCCTGCTCGTCGCGATCCTGTTCCTCTACGCGCAGCAGGATGGGCTGCGACTGTTCGGCTACGCCGCGATGATGAACGCGGCGGCGGACGTGCCGGTCACGACGGCCCGGTGGCTGTTCCTCGCGTTCTTCGTCGCGTTCGCCGTGAAGGTGCCGCTCGTGCCGCTCCACACGTGGCTCCCCGATGCGCACACCGAGGCGCCGACCGCCGGCTCCGTGTTGCTCGCGGCGCTCCTGCTGAAGGTCGGGACCTACGGGTTGATCCGCTTCAACCTGATGCTGTTCCCGGAGGCGTCGAGGTACTTCACGACCCTCGTCGGCGTGATCGCCGTGATCGGGATCGTCTACGGCGCGGTGAACGCGCTGGTCCAGACCGACATCAAGCGGCTCGTCGCGTACTCGTCCGTCTCCCACCTGGGCTTCGTCGTGCTGGGGGTGTTCGCGTTCACGCAGCAAGGGGTCACCGGCGGCGTGCTGCAGATGGTGAACCACGGGCTCGCCACCGGCGCGCTCTTCCTCTTGGTGGGCATGGTCTACGAGCGGACCCACACCCGCGACCTTGACAGCATGGGCGGGCTCGCGTCGGTGATGCCGTGGCTCATGGGCGCGTTCCTGTTCACCGCGTTCGCCTCCGCCGGATTGCCGGGACTCAACGGGTTCGTCGGGGAGTTCCTGGTGATCGTGGGCACGTTCGCCGTGAGCACCTGGTTCGGGGCCCTCGCGGCGACCGCCGTGGTGCTCGCCGCGATCTACCTCCTCTGGTCGTACCAGCGGATGGCGTTCGGGCCGGTCCGCGAGGAGCACCGGCTCCTGCCCGACGTGAGCCTCCGAGAGGTCGTGGTGCTGGCCCCGGTGCTCGCGCTGCTCCTGGTCTTCGGCGTGGCGCCGAAGCTCCTGACGGACCGCATCGATCCGGCGACCGAGGCCGTGATCGCGCGCGTCGCCCCCGACCATCGGACCGACATCGGGGTCCGGGAGCAGGCGCTCGTCATCCCTCCGCTCGACGAGGAGGCCGCTCCGTGATCGGTCAGGCAGCGCTCCCGACGCCCGAGCTCGTCTTCGAGCCGCTGCTGCCCGAGCTCGTCCTCGTGGTGTTCGCGATGGCGGGCCTCCTCTACGAGGCGCTGGCGAAGCGGGCCGAGGCCGTCGTCCATCTGTCGATCGGGCTCGTGGGCGTGGTCCTCGCCGGCGCGACCAGCCTGTGGCTCTGGGACTGGGACGGGCCGGCCACGGTGCTGGGCGACGCGGTGTCGACCGACCGTTTCGCCGTCCTGGCGCGGCTGCTCCTGCTCGTCGTCGCCGCGCTCGGCCTGCTCCTCGGCCACCAGTA
>CBHFMJ010000234.1:0-3922 GCA_965994715.1 uncultured bacterium
GGCACACAACACGTTCGTGTTGGTGGTCCGTGACCTCGGGCCGCCGACGGCCAAGGCTGTCGGATACGTCCGAGCGCTGCGACCGGAGCATGTGACCCCGCTGTTCGTCGGCGACCCCGAGTCATTCGAGAGCGCCGCCGAGCGCTGGCCGGCGCTCGCCCCCCGACTCGGGGCGCTGCAACAGCTGGACGCGGCCGACGGTCGCCCGATGCCCGCTCTTCGCGCGAAACTGCGATCGCTCCGGAAGGAAGCCAAGGGGTTCGTCACCGTGGTGGTGGCCGAAGAGATCCGGAGCCGGTCGCTCCTGCGCCACCTCGGTCGCCGATGGGGCTTCTGGCTGAAGCTCACCCTCTTCTTCGAGGCTGGCATCGTGGTCGCCGACGTCACGGTCCTCCCGGAGGAGGCCGCTCGAGGCGCGACCCCGCCCCTGGAACCGACTCGGCACGTGACCCTCGTCCCCGTCTCGGCCGTGCACGCGGCGTCGGTGGAGGCGGTCTCGTACGCCCTCTCCCTCGAGGCTGCCGATGTCGCAGCGCTCTTCTTCTCGACGGATCGTGGGGACGAGCGCGAGCTCGCGGCGGCGTGGATCGATCACCGGATGAGCATCCCGCTCGCGATCGTCGATGCACCGTTCCGCGATTTCGCCGAGCCGATGCTCGAGGAGGTGCGCCGCTACACGTCGAGAGCGGGCACGATCGTGAGCGTCGTCCTCCCGGAGGTCGTGGTCTCGCACTGGTGGGAACAAGTGCTCCACAGCCAGAGTGCGTTGTTCTTCAAGCGCCTGTTGCTGTTCGAGCCCGGTGTTGTCGTGGTGAGCGTCCCGCTCCACGTCGCGAAGGAGCAGACCGAACCGATATCCGTGAGATCTGGGAGATGAACTGGTTTCGGAGGGGGGATCGAACCCCCGCCCCTGTGAAGGGGCCAATCGTGCTCGTCGGAGCCTTCGTGATCCCAAGATGGTTTACGCGAGGAGGACCGACATTCGGGCTCGCTGCGAGCGTCAAGAGGCCGTGATGCTCAAGTCCTACGACGGCCTCACCGAGATCTATCGCCCTAGGCTCGACTTCGCGAGCGCAAGCGCGTCTCGGGTATCCCAGTGGACGGCGCCGTCGAACTGGGGTTCGCTAGGCCCAAGCTCCGACCCTCGCTCGAGATGATTGACGACAACCGCTCCGTGGCACTGGCCGTCGAAGCTCTCAACGGCTTCGCCACTATCCCGTGCATCAGGCGGAGGAGGTGCTCCGATGCGCACATCTGCGGCCAGTCGTACAGCCTGCAGAGAGTTCGACCGTCTCCCTGCTCGGCCAGGGTCTCTCGGTACTCGCGAACGCTCGCGCCGAGGCGCCATGCCACTTGTCCTACCGACCAGCCCGCTCGCCTTCGATCGTCCTCGAGCATCCTTGGCAGCATCGCCGTCGGAGGACCGTAGGCCATCCGGGAGAAAGTGAGAAGCCGCCGGACCCCGAAGGCTCCGACGGCTTCTCGAGGAAGCCGACCGACCGGGGGGATCAGCTGGGGTCGGCTCCTGACCATGCCCAGATGTCCGTGTTGCCGAACTTGGGGAGACACGCCTGTTGGATCGCAGGACGGCCAGCAAGGTCCAGCGTCTGCTGCACCTGAGCTCGCCACGTGTTGACCGGACCGCACACGGCCCCGTCGCGAACGTCGTTCCAGACCGCCACCCCATATCCATCGGTGGCGTCGGCGTAGACGTAGTCCCCCAGGAACTCGAGGACGACGTTGTTCTGCGCAGAGGCACGGGGGTCACCCGTCACCGCGCTTCGATGAACCTCCGTGAAGGCTCCCGGCGCTCCTGATGCGGTGACATCCGCGTGGAGGACCACGCCGTCGAGCCCACGAGCGGAGCTCGTGTCGTTGCGGTACGGGGTCGTGAACGCGTTGTACACGAGGTAGAGATCCGTCCCGTCCGGTGAGACGGCGACCGCGGAGTAGTACGGACGGTCGTCCGCGCCGACGGGGATCACCCGCTGTGTCCAGCTCGCGCCGTGGTTCGTGGACCACGCGATCCGGAGCTGGGTCTGGTTGTTCACCGGCGGCCCGGCGCTGCCGGTCCGGCCGTCCGCCCAGGTGTCGTACATGTAGTCCGTGCTCTCCGAAGCGATGTCCAGGCTCGGCGAGGCCGACAGGTCATCGCGTGCTCCGGCGATCCCGTCCATCACGCACCGGAACCCGGCTCCATCGAACTGGACCGCGAAGCACGAGTCGACCGCGTTGAACAGCACCTGCGGACGGGTCCAGTTCTTCCCGCCGTTGAAGGACTTGATCAGGATGTGCTTGCCGACGCCGGGCGTACCGACCGCGAACTGGTTCGCCATCAGGTAGACGACCCCATCGCTGTCCGTGCGGATCGTGCAACCGGAACGACCGAACCCCTTCTTCGGGTTGAACGGGTTGTTCGTGGCGTCGGTGACCTGCTTCGTCCGCCACGTGTCGCCGCCGTCCGAGGAGACCCCCACGATCAGCGGCGTCGGCAAGGCGTTGCCACCGGAGAGGCTCCGGAACCCCGCCCAGCAGACGTAGGCGTTGCCGAAGAACGGGCTGTCCTCGTTCTGGTCTGCCCAGATCTGCTCCTTGTCGCTGAACGTGGTGGCCGACTGCTTGCTGACGACGACCGGTGGCGCCCAGCTGCTCTCGCTCGCGACGAGGGCGCTGGCCTCGGGAACCGTGTCGACGCTCGCCGGGACGTCCATCCGCGAGACGGCGATCGCCTCGAAGCCCTTGAACGGAGCCACCTCGTGAACCGTGGAGGCGGACGCCAGGTTCGCGTAGTACAGACGCGATCCGTTGGCCCACGAGAACTCCCCGTTGGCGTTCGGGCGCGGTCCGAAGACCACCGCGGGATCGCCATCGGAGACCATCCCGGCGTCGTCGTAGTGAGGGAGCGTCCCGATCGGGCCGGGATGTGCGACACAGGGCGGGTCGGTGTCACCGACGACGCCCAAGCAGTCTCGGGCGGTGAGCCCCGTGTAGGTCGGCTGCATCCACGTATCGCCGGAGTTGAACGAGAACTGGATGCCGGATCCTCCGACGTCGGTCGTGAACGGACAGTCCGTGTCCGGGCCTGCGTTGCAGGCTTCCATGTCGATGTTGTCATTCGCGCCGGCCGCGACCAGCCATGGATGGGCAGGGTCGATCGCGACCGCGGGTTCGTTCTGCTTGTTCTGCGAGAAGATGTTGTCGTTGCTCCCCACGGTGACTTCGCTTTCGCCATCGTGGACGGCCAACGCAGGGATCGCCTGCAAGCCGAGGAGCATCACGACCGCTGCCAATCCGAGGATTCCGGCGATCAGCCTGGATCTCCTCATGCGGCACCACTCCCTTCCGACGGGGGCTCGGTGGTTCCGGGCCGACCCTCGAACTTAGGCACGATTCCGAACGGCCGACATCAGGCAGCGGGGGTAAGACTCTTACGCTTCCGCTGGCCTGAATCGGGCTGTTGGCTACGAAGACGCGACGAGCCAGCAGGGGCGCCGCGTTAGGGCGGCGGGGGTAAGTCGTTTAGCCGACAGACTCCGCGGCATAGTGGGAGACCTGCCAGCCGTCATCGCAGGCGCTGCATTCCACCCACCAGTACCCCTCACGGTCATGAACCCGCAGGATGGCTTTGACGATGGCGGGATCGGTCGTGTCCCGGTGCTCGCACCCGCCTCCGTGGCGGAAGGTGGATGGGTCGAGTGGGTTGAGCCGAGTACGCGTGTCGACGCGTGGCTCGTAGATGTCTTGGCTCCAGCATTGGCAGATCCGCGTGTCGGAGGGGGGATTTGAACCCCCATCCCCTGTGAAGGACTAGGCCCTCAACCCGATCCGGACCGTCCGCCACGTCCCCATTTGTCCCGTCTTGTGCTGGTCACGACGTCTACGTGTCCGTCCCGTACGCCTGGGTTCGAGGTCGTGACGCCCC